>NZ_LDPE01000006.1 GCF_001447995.1 Maribacter dokdonensis DSW-8
AATTTCTGGTGGTAACGCTATTACCTTGAATGTAAATGATGCTGATTCAAATGCATCAAACGAAATTCAAACTATTACGTCTACTGATGGTTCGGTAACGGTTACTCCAAATGGAATCAATTATAACCTATCCGTGCCAACGGCAAACGGTGCAGAAACCATAGTGGAAGCGGCACCGGATACAGATATCAGTGTTACTGGAACTGGTACGTCGGCTGATCCATATTTAATTGCCAATACAAGACCGGATATTTTCTATCCGCCTTCTATTGAGGTAGATGTGGCAACAACGGGTACAGGTAGAACAATTGATTTACATGCGGAGTATTTAGCTCAGTACGGTACACCGGCAGTGGTTAGCGCAGGTGCCCCAACAGCAATACCAACTTATGCGAATAATGAATTGTATTATTATGTAACATATTATGATACAACTGTATTTGCAAATGTTAGTGTGAACGCTACGGGTATAATGACTTACGATGTTATAGCGGCTCCAACAGATTATAATACACTGATCAATGTAGTTTTTGTAGCTCAATAATTAGCTAATTGAAACAAAGATCCCAAATCGATTTGAAAAAAAATTATACATATAGAACTATAATCCTAAGCATTGTTTTTACAATGCTGGGGATTTTTGTCTCAAACGCGCAGTTTTTATTGCAGGCTCCAACAGATAGTGATCAAAATAACTTTCGTTGGTACGAAGCCTCGGATACTGCAACAGTTTTGGGTACAGATTCTTTTTACGAAGTAACCCAACCTGGTATTTACTTTGCAACATACGATGGTACTTTATGTGGTTCTAATGCAACGGGTTATTTTATTGTAACGGATTGTAATAATCCTGAGAATGAAGTAACCATGGATATTACCAACAATGTATCTACCGGAGCTACGGTAAATTGGAGTCCGGCTATTACGGGAGATCAATTAAGGCCAATGGTAATTGCAACCGATGCTGTTGTAAAATATACGGCGATGGTAACCAAGGCGGGCAATACGTTCAACCTCCCTAATTTTACTGTGGTTTGTTTACCACAAGCAGCAGACTTAGAAGACGATTTTGTAACCACTGATGAAGAAGTACCTGTAGTTATAGATATTTATGGTAATGATGCCGATTTACCCGATGTTGGTGCTTTAACAGCGACCGATCCTTCTAATGGTTCGGTAACCATTGATGATGGTGGTACACCCAATGATCCTTTAGATGATATTGTAACCTACACTCCATATACAGATTTTAATGGTACAGATAGTTTTGACTATACCATTTGTAATGCTTATGGAGATTGTAGCACAGCTACAGTAACCATTGAAGTTTTACCGGTTTTAGATACCAACGATGATTCCATTGCAATTGATATAAATGCAATTACTGCCATAGATACATGGCAATTGAACGATAATGATTTGCCAACAGATGGTTCGTTCAGTGTTACACAACCCACCAATGGTTCTGTTACCGTTGATGATAATGGTACGCCAAATGACCCATCAGATGATATTCCTACGTATTTTCCTAACAATAATTACTTAGGTACAGATGCTTTTGACTATACGGTTTGTGATACTGTTGGTAACTGTAGTACATCAACCATTACAATTATGATAAATCCATTAGGTGTAGATATGGATAGTGATGATGATGGTATTGTAGATAGCTTTGAAGATTTAAATTTAGATGGTGATAACGATCCATCTACCAACCCGACCGATACGGACGGAGACGGATTCCCAGATTATTTGGATATCGATGCAGATGGTGATGGTATACCCGATAATGTTGAAGCTCAGGCAACTGCTGAATACATACCACCATCAGGGATCGATGCGAATACCAATGGTTTAGATGATGCCTATGAAGCTAATGGTTTAACTGGAATATTCCCAGTAGATACAGATGGAGATAACCTGCCGGATTATTTAGATGAGGATAGTGACAATGATAATGTACCGGATGCCATAGAAGGTCATGACTATGACCATGATGGTATTCCAGATGTTGTAGCAATTGGATCTGATAAGGATAATGACGGTTTAGATGATGGATATGAAGGAGCAATTTCTGTAGATGCCGATGTCAACGATGAAATTGATGACCCGTATGCACAACTTCCTAATACCGATAGTGATGAAGAATCAGATTATAGGGATACGGATGATGACGATGATGGTATTGAGACTCGTGATGAAGATTTAAATCTAAACGGGGATTATGCAGATGATGATACGGACGGTGATGGTATTCCAAATTACTTGGATTCAGATTTAGGTCAATTAGAAGAAGAAATTGAAGTTTTCAACGTTATTACACCTAACGGTGATGGTATTCATGATGTTTTAAGAATAAACGGATTGGAAAATTATCCTAATAACACCTTGAAAATCTATAACAGATGGGGAGTATCGGTTTATATGACCAAGGCATATAATACAGAAGGTAATGTCTTTGATGGTACTTCTGAAGGAAGGGTAACAGTAGATGTTGATCGTAAATTACCGGTAGGTACATATTTCTATATACTGGATTATGAACTGCCTAATGGAGAAACCGAAACATTGTCTGGTTACATATATATAAATAGATAAGAACAATGCTTAAAGATTTTATATACAATAATAAAGTACAACTACTAAAACGGGTTTTCACCATAGTGATGCTTGGTCTTGGGGTATTTTGTTACGGCCAGCAAGACGCGCAGTACACACAGTATATGTATAATACCATTAGTGTGAATCCTGCATACGCCGGCTCTAGAGGGCATATAAGTATAGGTGCTTTACATAGATCTCAATGGGTGGGCTTAGATGGTGCACCAACTACACAGACTTTTAATGCACATTCCCCAATTGGATATAGAGGTGTAGGCTTAGGACTATCTATTGTTAATGATGAAATAGGACCTACGTCAGAAACTAATTTTGATATCGATTTTTCATACACCGTATGGACTTCAACCGAGGGTAGATTAAGTTTTGGTTTAAAAGCAAGTGCTAACTTGTTGGATATTAGGTTTTCAGAATTAAATCAATATACTACAGATCCTACTTTACAGCAAGATATAGATAATAGGCTTTCGCCAAATATTGGAGCGGGGGTGTACTATCATACAAATAGGTTCTATGCGGGTTTGTCCGTACCAAGATTTCTAGAGACCACACACTTTCAAGGGTCTAATTTATCTACGGCAAAAGAACAAATGAACCTTTATTTGATTACCGGTTATGTTTATGATTTAAACGAATTTTTAAAATTTAAGCCAGCACTGCTTGCCAAAGTGGTAAGAGGAGCACCTTTACAAGTAGATTTATCGGCGAACTTCATGTTGAACGATAAATTTATTTTAGGAGCGGCCTATAGATGGGATGCCGCCTTTAGTGGTATGGCTGGGTTTAATGTATCAAACAAATTTTTAATTGGTATAGCATACGATAAAGAAACAACAGAACTTGGTAATACAGCTTTTAACGATGGATCCTTTGAAGTTATTTTCAGATATGATTTCATAACTACCAAGAACAATTTAAAATCTCCTCGTTTCTTCTAGTATTTTCTTTTTATACATCATTACGTAAAATAAGTTAAACGCCTTATTTTTACGTTATGAAGGAAGAACAGGTAATTCTCGTAAATCAAGATAACGAACAAATTGGTACCATGCCCAAAATGGAAGCCCATGAAAAGGCGGTGTTGCATAGGGCATTTTCAGTATTTATTGTCAATGACAACGGAGATATCATGTTGCAACAAAGAGCGGCATCAAAATATCATTCTCCGTTACTGTGGACCAATACATGTTGTAGCCATCAGCGCGTTGGTGAATCTAATATTGAAGCCGGCAAAAGAAGGTTGCAGGAAGAAATGGGATTTCAGGCTGAATTGAAAGAATTATTTTCTTTTATATACAAAGCTCCTTTTGATAATGGATTAACGGAACATGAATATGATCATGTAATGTTGGGTAGTTTTAATTCAGAACCTAACATAAATCCTGATGAAGTAGAAGCCTGGAAATGGATGTCACCGGAAGCTGTAAAAGAGGATATTTCTAAAAATCCCAACGATTATACAGCGTGGTTTAAGATTATCTTCGATAAGTTTTACGAACATTTATTTAATACGCCGGCGAAATGATGAAGGTTAAGGTAAGTAGAAAAGCACATTTTAATGCTGCCCATAGATTATATAGGAAAGATTGGGATGATAATAAAAACACTGAAATTTTCGGTAAATGTAATAACCCTAATTTTCATGGTCATAACTATGAAATGGTTGTGAGCGTAACAGGTGAAATAGATCCAGAAACAGGTTTTGTAATGGATATGAAGGTGTTAAAAGATTTGATCAAAGTTGAGATTGAAGATTATTTAGATCACAAAAACCTTAATATTGAGGTAGAAGAGTTTAAAAGCTTAAATCCTACGGCTGAGAATATTGCAGTAGTTATTTGGAAAAGATTGCGTTCGCATATTCAAAAAAGTCATGAGCTTGAAGTTGTTCTTTATGAAACACCAAGAAACTATGTTACATTTTCTGGATAAATTTAAAATGTAAGAAAAACCTTAATTTTTCGTTATTAGTTTAATTTAGTAGACCAACAAAAAAACAATCAATGATACATCCATTAAAATTTAAGCCTATTTTAAAAGAAAGGCTATGGGGAGGCACCAAATTAAAAGAGGTGTTTGGAAAACCAATAGAGAGTGATATTACTGGTGAAAGCTGGGAATTATCTACCGTGCCAGGAGATATTTCGGTGGTGGCCAATGGAAGTTTAGAAGGTAAATCGCTTCAAGAATTAATAGATTCCAATGGCGAGGAGTTGTTAGGGAAAAGCGTCTTTGAGCGTTTTGGAAAGGAATTTCCCATTTTAATAAAATTCATTGATGCAAAACAAGACCTATCTATTCAATTGCACCCAAATGATGCCTTGGCAAAAGAACGTCATAACTCTTTTGGAAAGACAGAGATGTGGTATATTATGGATGCAGATCCTAAGGCAGAGCTTATAGTTGGTTTCAATAAAGATGTTACCAAAGAAGAATATGCTGAAAGTGTTGCTAATGATACCCTACTTGATCTTCTTAATTATGAGCAAGTTAAAGAAGGGGATACATTCTTTATCAATACCGGAAAAATTCATGCTATAGGGGCAGGGGTAATGTTGGCAGAGATTCAGCAAACTTCAGATGTTACCTATCGTGTTTTTGATTTTAATAGAAAAGACAAAGATGGAAACCTTAGGGAGTTACATACAGACTTGGCATTAGATGCTGTAGACTATGAAAAGAAAGACGATTTTAAAGTTTCTTATAGCCAGGAAAAGAATGAAGTAAATACCATGGTAGATTGCCCATATTTTAAAACGAACTTTATTGAGCTTACTGAAAACTTGGAATTGGATACGGTAAATAGAGATTCGTTTACCATTTTTATGTGTGTTGGCGGTGAAGCTAAGATCAGTACTGCAGAAGGTGAAGTAGCTATTAAGAGTGGTGAAACGGCACTATTACCAGCATCTACACAGAAAATTTCATTACAATCTACAGGAGCTAAATTGTTAGAGGTTACTATTTAAGCTGTAATTAACAATACGGCAAACCAAAAATTGTACTTTTGTAAAAAATAATTAGAGATGGCAAGTATTAAAAATTTAAAGAAAGATATTAATAATGTTCTTGGTGACATTATAGAAGGTGTTTATATAGTAGAGGCAACCAACGGTACTACGCATTCAAAAGAGGGTACTGCCATTATTGATGAGGCAATAGCAACATTTGATGAATTGGTGGCTAAAGTCAATAAGAATGATGTTGAGAACAAAAAAGCACATTTCAAAGAAGTAAGAAGTGATTTGGAAACAAAAGCAACTAAATTGGTAGAAGACCTAAACAAGTTGGCTTAATTCAAAATTCCTTTAGAAATAAAAAAGCATCCTAATCATTAGGATGCTTTTTTAGTTATACCAATTTGGTAATTGTATTAATTCTTTCCAAGTAGTGCAGCTAGCTCTTTACCATATTTAGATGCTGCCACCTCTGGTGATAGCACACTATATATAGAATCTAAATATTTCTTGTTGGCATCTGGTATTTCCTTAAGTGCAACATAAGGCGCAATAAAGGATGATTTGTTGTTAAGAGCAAAATTAATGGCAAAAGCATAGCCGCGTTGTAAATTTCTATTGCTGATATTTTCTAGGGAATCAATACTCACAGCACTTACGTCACCCTTTGCTTGCGCGGCATTCATCATAATTTCAATATTTCTCTTATTAATGCCAGACATGGTCTCTCTGTATTCTTCAAGTCTTTTTTGAGTTTCAGAGCCGGTAATTTTAGCTGTGGTATCAAATGTATTCCAATCGGAATTTATGGTCATCGTACCTGGTTCCGCAAAGAAAGTAATACGGTCATTGATATCGTTATTATCTTTCTTATCTAAATACAGATAAAATATTTCAGGACTGGATAATTTGGTTTTGAAAGAGAAATTTCCATCTCCGTTAATGGCAACCGAATCTACAGTAATTAAAACTGAATCTGGTACATGTTGCAGGTAAAGCGTACCTTTTTTTAAACCTTTTATTTTACCGTTTACAATTAGAGTTTCTTTTGTGTCATCACCACAAGAGCTCAACGCCAATAGTGCAGTAATTACGAATAATATTTTCTTCATTCTTCTGATTTAGGGCGCAAATATCTATAAAATTTGATAATTAAGAACGCCAACTTTTTAATTTGTTAGTAACTAAGGTCTGTTTATAAGCTTGAAGCCACTTCCATCAAATATGCACATAGCAATGCGCCACCTGTACCTACAACGTAGCCTAAAACGGCCAATAGTACTCCTACCGAGGTCAATGAAGGGTGAAATTCAGCAGCTACAACAGGTGCAGAAGCAGCGCCACCAACATTCGCCTGACTACCTACAGCTAGAAAGAAATACGGAGCTTTTATCAATTTAGCCACTAATATCATTAATCCTGCGTGAATGCTGATCCAAATAAAACCAACGGCGATCAATCCTGGATTTTCAAGAACTTTGCCAAGGTCCATTTTCATACCAATAGTGGCAACCAAAATATAAATGAACATTCCACCAATTTTGCTGGCACCCGCCCCTTCATAATTTTTAGCTTTGGTGAAAGAAAGTGCTATACCTAAACCAGTAGCGATTACCACCATCCAGAAAAAACTAGAACCTAAGAAGGATAAAAAACTCTTTTGGTCGCTTACTACATCAAAACTAGTGGTTAAATATGTGCTCATGTAATCACCAAAAAAATGAGCGATACCTACTGCTGTAAATGCCAAGGCAAGCATGATCATATAATCGTTCAAGGTAGGTACACGGGTAATTTTCTCCGTAAACTCGGTCACCTTTATTTTTAAGGTTTCAATAGCAGAAGTATCTGCTTTTAACCATGTATCAATTCTTTTGGTTTTACCAACTCCCAATAATACAATGGCCATCCAAACATTGGCTACCACAATATCAATTAATACCATGCCACCATATTTTTCAGGGTTATATTGAAAAATTTCTAGCATGGCAGCTTGGTTGGCACCACCACCGATCCAACTACCGGCAATTGTAGATAGTCCCCTCCAGATAGCATCAAAATCGTTACCGCCTACTGTATCGGGTGAAAAGATAGATACAATAAGAATAGCAATGGGACCACCGATAATAATACCTGCACTACCGGTCAAAAACATAATAATTGCCTTAGAGCCTAAGTTGCTAATAGCTTTAATATCTATACTTAAGGTCATAAGTACCAAGGCAGCCGGTAAAAGATATCTACTTGCCATAAAGTATAAATTGGAGATTTCATCGGAAACTATGCCGGTACTTGTCAGTATTGCAGGTAATAAATAGCACATAAGAACAGCCGGTACTATGGAATAGAACTTGCTCCAGAAGCCCGTTTTTTTATTTGATGTGTAAAAGATGAAACCTAAGCATAGTGCTAAAAGTCCAAAAACTACAGTGTCATTTGTTATTATGGGCTGGGCAATTAAGTGTGGCATATACATATAAGTAAGTTGCTAGTTTCAAATATAGTTAATTCACTAAGTTTTCTGCAATGTAATGCGCTACACCATCTTGGGTGTTTTCTAAAGTTATATAAGTTGAAATAGCTTTTACTTCTTCTCTTGCATTTGCTACAGCAACACCGCAGCCTACATTTGAAAGCATATCTATATCATTATAATTATCGCCAAATGCGATTACATCTTGCAATGTTTCATGGTCTTTTAATAGCAGCTGTATAGCAGATAGTTTTGAAACTTCTTTTGGGGCAATCTCAATTAAAGTATCGTTAGAACGGTAAAGATTCAGTAATGCACCCAATTTTTCATTAAGAATAGGCATTAATTCATCTGCACTTTCTTTAGTACACATAAGCATAATTTTGTGAGCACCTATTTTTCGTTCATTCCAATCGCTTAAAGTAGTATCGGTATCTTGAAAAGTAGGGGTAGATTTAGTGTATTTAATTTCTTTTTCTACACGTACCGATGTTCTTGGAACGTACCATTCATTTTTATAATATAGTCCTAAGTCTGCATTAAGCCCTTTACACAACAAATAAATTTGGTTTAAAACGGAAATAGGTATGAATACAGATGTAATTTCAGTATTGCCAGATAGTACCAAAGCGCCATTATAACATATTATAGGCTGTTCTTTAATACCTAAATCTTCTTGAATGTAATACATAGCACTGGGCATTCTTGCGGACACTAGTATTATGTTGGTTTCATGTTTAATTTTATTGATCTGTTCAATAAGATATTTAGAAACGTCACTTTTAGAATATAGCATTGTACCATCTAAATCTGAGCATAGGAATTTGAATTTCATTTTAAATATTTAACCAGTAGGTAAGTTTTAAGTTGATAGAACGATATTTGGGTTCAAACGAATTGACAAAATAATTGTCATTATACACTATAAATAAATCTGACAATGGAGCAAAACGCCATTGCAACCTAGAGTTAAAACCTAAATTATCTCTTTGGTTACTATATTGTACCAGCGTAGACCAAAATATAGACTTGCTAAAGGTAACATCTATTTTAGGACTAATTAGCCAAATATCTGTACTTGAATAGGGTTCCGGTAACGATATTTTATCATAGTTCATGGCCAATGACAAAAAAACTTTGGGTTGAAATCTTAAAAACATTTCAGCTCCCAAAGAAAATCTATCTCCATTAAAAAAGCTTCCTAATGTAGGTTCAATGCTATAAGCAAATCTTTTTCTGCTGTCAGATTGGTATTCCAATGAAATAAAATTATAATGATAGCCAAGCATTCCGGGTAGTGGTATGGCATCATCTAAGTTGGTTGGGTCAAAATCTTCGAATAAATAGGTGTAGGAATGGGTGTATGATACATTTATTTCTGATTGGTCATTAAATTTAGATTCCCAAGCCCCCATAAGGTCATAGTCTGTATGTAAAAAATCATTTTCTGGACTCCAGGTCAACACTGGGAAAAATTGAAAACTGTGACTCTGTAAAGCACTGTTTTCCGGCCAAAAGACACGCTCAAACATTGTGGCTGTCTTAAAAATATCTGTTCTACGAATAAAACCAAGATCAGACCTAAAGTCTTCACCTATATAAACTAAGTCCTCAAAAAAATTCCAGTTTCTAGAATTGTATTGCATAAATGCTCCTGACGAAAGATTTGCCTTGCCTGCATCATGTGCAAATGATTTATGTAGATAGAATTTACCATTCCATATATTGTTATCCGATATTAAGTTATAATCAATACCGGCAACCCTATTATAGCGATCTTCATCATCTTGAAAATCATAGTCCTTAAACGTTTGTCTATTGATAAAGAACATTCCAATATTGGAACGTCCAAAAACATTTTGCTGAAGCGCCAACATGGTGTTGTTGTTCGAAGCTATATTTTCTTCAATATCTTCAGCGGTCTGTAGATTTAGAAAACCCAATCTAAGCCCTTTATTGATCTTGCCGCTTAAACGTACACCGCCAATTATTTTATTTTCTATAGTATTGTCTGCAGTATCTTTGGCTATACCTATACGTCTCGAGAAGAACGGATTTGCATCTCTACCACCACCAAAGCTGCCAAAAAGGTCACTGTTGTCAATAAAGAACTGTCTTTTTTCGGGCAGGGAAACTTCAAATCTGGTGAGGTTCGTAATCTGGTCGTCTACCTCTACTTGAGAAAAATCGGGATTTACCGTTACATCTAAATTCATACTATTGCCAATGGCAATTTTGGCATCTCCACCTACATTAAGTTTTGTATTGGCTTCATCCAATTCAAAGTCCTTTTGTGACCCCATATTTATATACGGAATAACAGCAAGTGGCGTACGGAATTTACCCAATGGTTGTTCAAAAATCATATCACCCATAAAGGTGAGACCGTAAATATTCTGATTTTGGGGAATATTTGTCCAAGTACTGTTCTCGTTAGATTGTGTATCAAATCTATAACTATTAAAACGCCATTTTGTTTCTCCTTCTTTAAATTTGAAGGCAGTTAATGGTATTACCATTTCAGAAGTGTAGTAATCTTCATATATTTTAGAATCTCCCCGCCATTTCACATCCCAAGAAATAGTAAATCCGTTAAGGTTTAGTCCACCACCTGAAACTAGACCTTCTCGTCTTACACCGTAAGGGTTTATACCGAATAGAAAAGCATTGTTTCCATCATTGAAAGTATCAAAGAGCAAGGTAATGTTATCACTGTTGCCAGCTCTAAAATCTCGTTTTAGCGATTGTATTGAATAATCTTGGCCAGCTGTGTAAATGGTTATTCCAACGTAAAGATTCTTGTCGTCATAAAGCATTTTAATTTCTGATTGCTTTTTAGATTGTACAGAATCTGTTGGGAAGTATTGCCAAAATTTATCCGCTTTGTCTGCCTCTATCCATACGGGTTCATCAAGAATACCATCGGGAGTTATGTTGGCGGTTATTTTTTTTACAACAAATGATTTGTTGTTGGTTTGGGCATTTAAAAGTACGCAAAAAAGTATAAGCACTAGAGTACTTAGGTATTTGGTCATTTTGGTAAAAGTTTGGTAGTCAACCAAATTTAAGTTTTTGTTTGTTAAATAAGTTGTATATCTATAATAAAAACACAAAAAATGTAACTAAAACCCAATTTTAATACCTAAATGATTTTAACCTTTAAACTTTTTACTCTTCTTTTTATTGGGATTCTTAAATAGACGTTTGAAAAAACCATCGCGCTTTATTGGGTCGCAATTTAAAGCTTCTTGTACCGTAACAGTCGGTTTTGGAAAGGTCGGTTTTGTATATGTATTAAATTGCTTGTCCTTATTCAATTCTTTCATCCAAAGTCCAAACAAGGGTAGGGCGGCATTGGCACCTTGTCCAATGCTTGTATTGCTAAAACCAATTTCGTGTTGATCTAGGCCTACCCAAGTAACATGTACAAGTTTAGGGGTAAGGGCAACAAACCAAGCATCTTTATTATTCTGTGTTGTTCCGGTTTTACCGGCAATATCATTTTTGAGTCCATAGGTGCTTCTAAGTCTTGCTGCAGTTCCAGAATTAACGGTAGATTTCATCATTTCTATCATTATCTGTCCGGTTTCTTTTGAAAATGCTGACTTTTCGTTTAATTCAGAATTAAATTCAACTAAAACCGAGTCTCTATGATTAGAAATACTTTTGATCAGGTTTGGCTCAATGTGTTTTCCGTTATTGGCATAGCTGGTATAGGCCTGTGCTAAATCAATGATTTTTATTTCTCCTGTTCCAAGCGCAATAGAAGCTTCTTTAGGCAGTTCACTGTTAATGCCCATATTTTTTGCCATGAGAAGAACGTTGTCAATTCCTGCCTTTTCCAGAACTTTTACGGCAATAGTATTAATAGAGTTGCTAAGCCCTTCTTCCATAGAGTAGTTAAGGTAAGCTTCATCCTTATCACCAGAATTGGAAGGAGACCAGCCTTTTAAATTATCATATGCTATTTCTTCGGAAGAGAAATAGGTACAGGGTGAAATGCCTTGGTCTACTGCAGTGGTATACACAATGGGTTTAAAAGTAGACCCTACCTGGCGTTTACTTTGAGAAATATGATCATACTTATATTGCTCAAAATTAATACCACCAACCCATACCAAGATGTCACCATTTGTGGGGTCTACCGCAAGTGAACCGGTATTTAAGAATTTGGTATAGTGTTGAATACTATCCATAGTACTTGCCATTTGTTCTTCGTCACCTTGCCAAGATTTAAAAATTCTTTTTTGCTTGTCTTTAGATAGGCTATCAATAATCTGCTTATGAGTTAATCCGGATTTTTGTAATCTTTTATAGGTAGAAGTTCGCCTGGCAATTTTTTCCATCAACTTTTTATCCTTTAACCATGGTGCATTGGTACCGTAGCTTTTTTCAAAACTATTTTGAAGCTTAGACATATGTTCTACCATTACATCTTCAGCTAATTGTTGCATCTTGTAATTAAGTGTAGTGTAAATTTTGAGTCCAGAGGTATAGATATTATAATCTGTTCCACTTTCATTCTGTTCAGCGATCCAACGCAACATTTTTCTACGAACTTCTTCCCTAAAGTAGGGTGCAATGCCAGCGTTGTAATCAAATTCCCTATAATCTAGATCAAGGTCTTCTTGAGAAAATTTTGTAACCTGTTCTTCCGTAATAAAATCATTGTTGTACATGGCACGTAATACCAAATTACGTCTGCCCAAACTTTTTTCTGGAAAAATTCTAGGGTTGTAGCCATACGTAGCTTTTAACATACCCACCAAAGTGGCCGCTTGTGGAGCAGAAATATCCTTGGTTCTGGTATTAAAGAATTTAAGTGCAGCGCTTTCTATGCCAAATGTATTATCACCAAATGAAACGGTATTAAGGTAATTGGTCAGTATTTCTTTTTTAGAATAAGTTTTCTCCAATCGTTTGGCAATGATCATTTCCTTGACCTTATTGACAACTATATTTGTTTTATTTCTTTCTTTTCTTGGGTACAGGTTTTTCGCTAATTGTTGGGTTAACGTGCTGCCCCCGCCAGATGAATTATCTCCTAAAAGTATAGTTTTAAAACCTACCCGAACAAGACTTCTAATATCAATACCAGAGTGCTCATAAAAACGTTCGTCTTCAATGGCGACTAAGGCATGAATTAAATGCTCAGGAAAATCCTCATACGCCACCGGTTGCCTATCATATAAATAATATTTACCGATCAATACACTATCTGCGGTAAATACTTCTGATGCCATTTGATATTGAAAATTGGAAAGCTCCTTTTTTGAAGGAATTTTTCCCCATAACCCAATATTTATACTACCGATAAAAAGCATAAACAATGCAAAAAGACAGAGAATACCTAAGCCTATAATTTTAAGTAATCCTTTTTTTCTATTTGTGCTGCTACGTTTCTTCTTCATCATTTATGCAAGTTCTGATATAAATTTAATCTTACCAAGTTTTAACAATACCTTAAATTCTGATGCACTATTTTTGGGCAAAATTTAGACGATGAAGTATATCTTTTTTTTATTGGTACTAGCAGCCAATGTTACATTTGCAAATGATATGTATTGGTCAAAAACCGGGCATAGGGTAGTAGGTGAAGTTGCAGAGCAGCATTTGACTAAAAAAGCAAAGAGGGCGATCAATGATTTATTGGAAGGTGAAAGTTTGGCTGCTGTTGCAAATTTTGCAGATGAAATAAAATCTGATCGTGCCTATCGCAAATTTAGCGCATGGCATTATGTAAACATTCCTTTTGGGAAAACTTATGATGAAATAGAAAAGAACGAATATGGTGATTTGGTACAAGGGGTGAAAACCTGTTTGGAAATCATTAAGGACAAGAATAGTAGTAAGGAAGACAAGGCATTTTATCTTAAGTTTTTGGTTCATCTTATTGGTGATCTACATCAACCTATGCATGTGGGTAGGGCAGAGGATAAAGGAGGTAATGATATACAATTGCAATGGTTTGGCAATGGTACCAATTTGCATAGGGTTTGGGATTCCAATTTGATAGACGAAAATGGAATGAGCTTTACAGAGCTTGCTGTGGAATATCCTAAAATGTCCAAGCAAAAAATTAAGTTTTTGCAAAAAGGATCTTTACTAGATTGGGTTGAAGAATCTCACTTATTGGCAGAGAAAGTATATGCCTCAGTAGAGGTTGGGGAAAAATTAAGCTACCGTTATAGTTATGACTGGTGGCACACCGTAGAAGATCAATTGCAAAAAGGAGGCGTTAGGTTAGCGGCGGTTTTAAATGAAGCTTTTAAATAATTAGCGCTTAGATATTTTATTGCCAGAGATGTTTCGTTGTCTAGAACATCGAAATCTATTCGTATCATCTGTACGAAGTTTGGCGTGTTTTGTAGCACGACCTTGAACACGTTTACGCCACATTCTAAAACTGCTTGGTTTCATTTCGCGACGCATAACTTCAATAGTTTCTTGTTCGCTAATACCAAATTGAAAAGTTATGGCTTCAAAAGGAGTACGGTCTTGCCAAGCCATTTCAATAATACGGTCTAATTCTCTTTCTGTAAATTCTTTATTCATAGCGTGATAAAGGTACTACATGAAATGATAAAGTAGAAACTTGTTCATATTTTGTTGTAGCTCAAAAAAAGTAAACAATAGGATAAAAAAACAAATCCGGATAGTGTATGAAAACACCATCCGGAAGCTATAAAATTTTGATACTATATATAAGGTATAAAACTTACACCAAAACATTCTTTAATTCATTTCTATATTCTGAGGGGTTTTGCCCTGTAAATGCCTTGAACGATTTATTAAAATGAGAAAAGTTGTTGAAACCACATTCAAAACAAACTTCAGTAATGCTTAATGGTTTTTCTGCCAAAAGTTTAGAAGCGTGTACCAAACGGTATTCATTTACAAATTGTACAAAGGTCTTATTGGTGATCTTTTTAAAGTATCTACAGAAAGAGGGTATGGTCATACTGACCATAGATGAAATTTGCTCTAAGGTAATTTCTTCCCTAAAGTTATTCTTGACAAAATTAAAAACGATATTTATCCTGTCATTATCCTTTACATCTGTAGCAAAAGAGAATCCTTCTGCGTTCAACAAACGCATATCGTCAGAGTTGCCCAAGTCGTTCAATATATTAAGTATGGAAAGTAAGCGCTGAAAATCCGTCTGATATTCTAACACTTCCATTTTATCACCAATCTTTCTTTTGGTTTTTCCAGAGAAAGCAATTCCGCCACTGGCGCTGTTAAAAAGCTTTTCAATTTTCTTCATTTCAGGAATCTTAAAGAAATCTGTTCCAAGAAAATCGGTTTTCATTTGCACAACGGTTTCACTGGTGTTACCGGTAAGTGCATCGGTAAACCCGCAATGTGGTAAATTACTACCTATTAATATAAGGTCGCCATTTGTATAATAAGATACGTGACTACCTATTTGTCTCTTTCCTGAGCCACCATTAACATATACCAGTTCAAGTTCTGGGTGGTAATGCCACAGGTTATTTCGGTTAATTCTGTTCTCATCAAACTTTTGGTAAGTAAATGAATGACCAAAATCTGGTTTAATGGCTTCAAATGTAGGTTTATGTTTTACCATGGTAATACTTGTTTGTACTATAAAATTAAACATCAAGTTTTAGATGTTCTTTGCAAAATTAACTAAAATATGTGTAATCTTAACATAGAGGTAATAACGAGTATGTAAGTAGGTTAAAATAGAACATAAATTGGGAAAATATGATGTAGTAAGAGCTTTATAACGGCTGTATGTTTGTAGTGTAAATTATAATGAACCCGTAAAATAATTTATTATGAAAAACCTAGTAAAATTCACAACAGTTGTTGCCTTTATGTTCGCTACAGTAGCAGGCATGGCAAGAGAGCCAAAGTTAAACCTATTATCTGCAGGAAAAGCCAAGAGTGTGGTTTTAACGATGGATGCATCTTCTAATGGTGTACAGGTTAAGTTAATGGATTCTGATTTAAATGTTATTTATTCAGAGAAAATGACACAGGGTCATTTTAGCAAGAAATTAAATTTAAAAGATTTGACAGATGGTGTATACTTCCTATCTGCCGATGATAACATGACAAAATATTCATATACTATTGTTTTAGATAACAATGATGTGAAAATCGTAGAATCTGATGAAGATATCAAGCCTTTCTTTAGAAAGACCGATAACATGATCTTCATGAACTATTTAAACTTAGACAAGTCTAAATTATCTATAAAGATATACGATACAGAAAGTAGAACAGTATTTACACAAGAAGTAGCAGACGAAATGATCGTTGAAAAAGCTTTCAATTTCGCAGATGCTTTCCCAGGTACTTACACTGTAACAGTGAAGTCAGCTGGTAAAACATATACTGAAGAGTTTGTTGTTAATTAAGTTGATTTAAGTTGATTAAGAAGGGGACGGGAGCGTCCCCTTTTTTGTTTTCTATAGTTTTAAGTACGTAAATGCCCAGTACATAAGGGCAAATTGTATTGGTAGTCGCAATAAAAGTGCCCATTTAGGAAAACCGGCACTAGCCTTTTCACTAGACAACATATAAAAGTGAACCAATAAAAATACTGCTAACATCGCTATTAAACCATAAATAGCAAGGTCTTTTGTTTCTTTGAAAAACAACCCTACACCTAAAATAATTTCAGCAATACCACTTAATAAGACTAAAGCTTTATGAAACGGAAGGTACCTGGGCATTATTCTCAGGTATACCTTGGGTTTTATAAAATGTAAGGTACCTGCAATAATATAAATTGCGCCCATTACATATAAATGCCAAGGATATGTCATAAGTGAATAAAGTTATGCTTTTGTATTAGCTGAAATCCAGTTCATTATTTTTTCTTCTAGAAGTGCTAATGGAACACAGCCAACTTCAAGAACTTTTTCATGAAAAACCTTGATGTCAAAATCTTTACCAAGGTTGGCTTCAGCTTTTGCCCTAAGTTCTAAAATTTTAAGCTGCCCTATTTTATAGGACAAGGCTTGACCAGGGTTTGCCATATATCTTTCAATCTCTGCAGTAATACTAGCTTCGGATTCAGCCTCGTTATCCAAAGAATATTGAATTGCTTTTTCCCTAGACCACCCTTTAGAGTGTAGACCGGTATCTACCACCAAACGAACGGCACGATGCATTTCTGCACCAAGCATCCCAAAATATTGGTAAGGGTCTGTGTAAAGTCCTAATTCTTTACCTAAAGATTCGGTATATAATGCCCAGCCTTCGCCGTATGCACTGTACCATAACGTTTTTCTAAATTGAGGCAAGCTCTCATTTTCTTGGGTCAGCGAAATCTGAAAGTGATGACCAGGTATGGCTTCATGTAAAAACAGATCTTCATCAGAATACGTATTGTAAAAAGTAACATCTGGTATGGGAACATAGAAAATACCTGGTCTTGTGCCATCTAAAGACCCGGGATTGTATTCTGCGCTGGCAGATGCTTCTCTGAAAGCCTCTGTTCGTCTAACCTCGAACGGAGTTTTCGGTTGTTTACTGAACAAGGCATTTACCTTGGGCATCATTTTTTTATGAATGTCGTTAAAATTATCAATAACCTGTTGGGGGTCTGTAAATGGCATTAACTCTTTTTTAGTGCGAACTTCATTAAAAAATGCTTTTAGATCCCCTTTAAAGCCAACTTGTTTTTTAACGTTTTCCATTTCTGCACTAATTCTGGCAACCTCTTTTAACCCAATTTCATGAATTTCATCTGCCGTTAAATTAGTGGTAGTGTATAATTTAATTTGGTGCGCATAAAAAGCATCTCCATTGGGTATACCTTGTATACCACTGGTTTCTCTGCCGGCATTTAGATATTCGGTTGCCATAAAATCATGCAATTCTTTGTAGGCAGGAATAATTTTGTTGTTAATGATTTTCGTATAGGTATCCGTCAACCTTAATTGATCTGATTCGCTAAAGTCAGCTGGAAAGTTCTTAATTGGAGAATAGAACAAATTGTTTTCTAACTTGGCATCTGCAACACTGGCTAACTGCGGTAAAACTTTTTTGATAAGTGATTTTGGCAGAACATTTTTAGCCTTTATACCCTCTTGCATTTTAGTTTTTGCAGATTGAAGCCATACCACATAATCTTCTAAACGCTTGCTCCAGTTTACGTAGTCGTCGGTTGTTTTAAATGGCTGTGCACTTGTACCACCTGCTAATTGCCCCATCATAAGATTCATTGACCACATTTGATCAATAGGCGTATAATTTTCAAAAGCAAGACCTTCTAAGTTTACCTTACACTCCCATTTAAGAATTGCTTTGGACATTTGCTCACTTTCAGAAAGTTTTGCGTCTTCAAATTTTTCAGCTCTTTCTAAATACGTTTGGTAATAGTTTACCAATTCCTTCTTAAACGAATCAGAAAGAAAATTAGGTAGGGTGTCATTATATCTATTATCACCTTGAAAAGTGGCGTTCAGCGGATTCAGTTTTAATCCGTCGTCATAATAATGAGCCAATAAAGTTATGAAGCCAACATTATGAACGGTAGGATTTGTAGAAACCTCTCCATTAGTTTTTAATTGGGCTTGGGTATAAAGCCCAGTTATTAAGGCAAATGCAATTATTATGTTTTTCATTAAGATGGGTATTAAAAATTAAGATAAGTACTTTTTGAACCTATCTTTCTTGTACTGTGGTACAGATTCGTTGTTCATGAACAGTTCAAGTAAATCTCTTGATTTAACTTTTGAGAACATTAGTTCATAAAATTGCTGAATGGTTAAAGTGTTTTTAGATTGCTCAACTAAAATTATTTCATCACCTTTTGTTACGCTACCTTCCTTTAAGATTTTAACGTAAGTGCCCGGGTGGTTATGGTCAATAAATTCTTTCAGTATTTTTTGTGATCCAAATCTAACTCCTAGTTTATAACAAGGTTCACGTGGTTGGGTAATTTGTACAATAGCCTCGCCAATTTTGTAAATATCTCCAACACGTACTTTAGATTCATCTAAGCCGTCTACGGTTAGGTTTTCACCGAACATGCCCCAGTCCCATTTCAAATCCGGGTAGCGGCTTTTCCAATAATCATAGTAATCGGCAGAAAAAAGGTAGCACGCTTTATTGGAACCGCCATGATGTACACGGTCAATAACCGTATCGTTCTTAACATCATTTTCAGTTAAAAATAACGATGTAGATGTTGGGTATTTAAAGATGCCGGTTTGCTCAGTGGCACCGTTCCATTCAAAAGTAACCGGGTCTCCTAAATTTGTAGAAATCACCTTCATGCGGTGAAGATAAAAAAAGCACCAATAAATATGGTAATAGGTTTACTTAAAGTTGACCAAACAGTTATTAAATTGGTTAAAAACAGGTTCTGTGAATCGTTAATCAACGATTTTAATACTTAAATTTTACAAATTTCTAAATTCAATAATAAGCTATAGTCTTAATTGGTTAATATGGTATCAGCTGCTATTCTGTTATTTTGAGTATTAGATGATGAAATGTTCTCTGGAAAGTACCAGAAGGGAATGTTAACTAATACTTTTTCAATAGTCTTAGATTCTGAATCCAATTTATTTTCTTTTGTTGGTCCGGTAATAGTCAAAATGTGTTTTCCTTCATCTAAGTTTTTAATATTTAAATAAGTTTCAAAACCCATTCTGTCTTTTGCATTTGTGCTGATGATAAAATCACTTTTAAATAAGTTGGAATCTATTCGTATTGTGTAGATTTCGTTAACAGTTTCAAGATACTTTTTTAGATTTAATGAATCTTTAGTTCCGACAGCATCATTGTAGCCACTTTTAAAATCAATGGTTAATGAAGATTGAAATCCTCTCCTGTCTTTTTCAGGCTTTAATTTTTTGTTTCGATCATAAATGAAATCCTCCATTTCTTTATTATGTAATAGAAATAATTGGAGATAATTTGTTTCAATTAATTTTGAAGGTAAGGAAGCAATATTTATAAAACTGCCTTCTTCTTTAGATAGATCATTATAGTGTTCATTTAGTATTTGATATTGAGAAGAATTATTTCTTTTACTTAAATAATTCGAATTTTCATATTCTAATGAAGCGAGCGTGACAATAATTATATAAATGGGAAGTAAAATAAAACTTAAGCGTTTACCCAATTTATTGTCTAAAAAATTATAAGCTAATGGACGATATAAAAATGATAAAGTAAGTTTACTGAACACCCAATAGATAGGGAAATATAATGTTGATGTCCATTTTTTCTTTTTTAAAAACCCTTGACCTAAAAAGTCAATAAAAACTATTATAGATGAAAGAAAAAATGGAATTATGAATGTAATAATTATAGTTCGTATTGCCCATTTTGGAAGAAAAGTAAGAAGTTCGAAACTTTGAATAATTAAAACGAAACTAATGGTTACTGTAAAAAAACCGATAACATAAAATATCATTAAAAATGAAGCTGCAAAAATGATACTGCAATAGGCTTCGAGGCTGGCTATGTAACGGTCAAATGATCCAACTTTTTTCTTTAAATACGAAGTAAATTTTTCTGAATAATTAAGTGTTGAATAATTAATGTCTCCGGATACATATCTTAAACCTATGGCACCTATCCATAAACCTCTTAAAAGTACGTGGATAATTAAATTAAAGGTAAAAATCTGGCAACATATAAGTAGAATTGCCCAAAATTGTCCAAATTCATCTGCTCCCGCAATTACGCTTTCCGATGCTTTTAACTCTAAGGGTTCGTTTGCTGCAAACAGACCATAAATTGCAAAACCAGAGATAATCAATTCTAATTGCCAACTTTCTTGTTGTAACTTATCCAGTAATTTTTTGAAATTGACGCTTCGGTAGTTAGTGCTCATTTAATTCTTAGTTTCTTTACTGAAAGATAACAACATTTAACAAAAAAGCCACTACAAAAAATGTAGTGGCTTTTTCAAAATTATAAGAAATGGAAATTACTTCACCATCTCATAACTACGTTTAATAAACTCTGTTAATGCCTTACCTTTAAGTAAGCCTTTGGACAACTTTGCCAAGTCAAGTGATTGGTTGATCAATCGCTCTTTTTTCTTCGCTGTTTTTGTATTTAAAAACTCGCTGACCAATGGGTGATTGGTATTGACGATAAGGTTATACATATCTGGCATAGCTCCCATACCGAACATACCACCGCCACCGCCGGTCTGTTGCATTTCTTTCATACGGCGCATAAACTCAGGTTCTGTAATGGTGAACGGAGAAGCGTCACTATCCATTGCTTCCAATTGAACGGTGAAGCTTTTATCTGTAATAGCTTCTTCCAATTCTTTTTTCAAAGTCTCTTTTTCTTCATCTGAAAGTTTAGAGATTTGAGTTTCCTCTTTTTGGATCAACTTATCTATATGGTCTGCATCTACACGAGCAAAAGATATGTTCTCTTTAGAACCTTCAAGTTTTTGCATTAGGTGACCAATAATTGGTGAGTCTAATAGCAATACTTCATAACCTTTAGCTTTTGCTGTTTCAATATAGCTGTGTTGCGCTTCTTTATCGGAAGCATACAGAATTATGGTTTTACCATCTTTATCTGTCTGTGCATCTTTAATTTTTTCCAATAGCTCATCATATGTAAAGTATGAACCGTCTACGGTTGGGTAAAGTGCAAATTTATCTGCTTTGTCAAAGAACTTATCTTCTGACAACATTCCGTATTCAATAACGATTTTGATATCGTTCCATTTAGCTTCAAAATCTTCTCTGTTGTTTTTGAACAAAGAGTTTAGTTTATCGGCAACTTTTCTGGTGATGTAAGAAGATATTTTCTTAACGGCACCATCTGCCTGTAAATAAGAACGAGAAACGTTTAACGGAATATCTGGAGAGTCTATAACTCCACGTAACATAGTCAAGAATTCAGGAACAATACCTTCAACGTTATCTGTTACGAAAACTTGATTTTGGTATAACTGAATTTTGTCTTTCTGTACATTAAGATCATTTGTTAATTTAGGGAAATAAAGAATACCCGTTAAGTTAAAAGGATAGTCAACATTTAAATGAATGTTGAATAATGGCTCCTCAAATTGCATTGGGTACAATTCTCTGTAGAATTCTTGGTAATCTTTTGCTTCTAAATCAGCCGGTTGTTTTGTCCAAGCTGGGTTAGGGTTGTTAATGATATTATCTACTTCTTGGGTAGGAGCTGGGTCATCTTCTTTTGCATCTTCCGGTTTCGGTAAAGTTTCCGTTTTCATTCCAAATTTAATTGGAATAGGCATAAACTTGTTGTACTTGCTTAACAAACCGCTGATTTTGCTGTCTTCAAGAAACTCGGTTGAGTCTTCTGCGATATGAAGAATTATTTCTGTTCCACGGGTTTCTTTTTCTGCCGGTTCCATTACAAACTCTGGAGAACCGTCACATGACCAATGTACCGCAGGTTCGTCTTTGTAACTTTTTGTAATGATCTCTACTTTATGAGCTACCATAAATGCAGAATAGAATCCTAGACCAAAATGACCAATAATTCCAGAATCTTTTGCAGTATCTTCATACTTGTTCAAAAACTCCTCTGCGCCTGAAAATGCTACTTCGTTAATGTATTTTTTAACCTCATCTTCTGTCATACCAAGACCTTGGTCAATGATATGAAGTTTTTTACCTTCTTTGTCCGCCTTAATTTCAATGATGGGATTACCATACTCTACTTTGGCTTCTCCAATAGAGGTCAAATGCTTTAATTTTAAAGTTGCATCTGTTGCGTTAGAAACGAGTTCTCTTAGAAAAATTTCATGATCACTGTACAAGAATTTCTTGATCAGTGGAAAAATGTTGTCTACCGACACATTAATTTTACCTGTTGCCATTTTTTTATATGTTTTATGCCACATTCATCGTGGCCATTGTTAAATGTTTGCTTCACGGGTAAGGACAAAAAAAATACCATAGTAGGTAAGAGTGACAAACTGACAGTTGAAGGGTCGTAAAAGTTTAACAAATATTTTTGTTTAATTTTTAATTAAAAAAGTTAAACATAATGTATATTTGTTCTGTGATTGGGAATAATTGCTATGAAAAAGTTTTTCAAACACAATCACGCGTTGATTATTTATTGGTTAGGTTGTTAAGAACGTGTTACTGCTAGGTGGCACGTTCTTATTACAAAAACCAACATGAACTATTTTCTACTGTTCATTTTTTCTGCCATTTTTAAATAAAAAGATATGTGCGCTAAAGCTAAAAAGGTTACTAAAGAAGTTATAATAGCCAAGTTTATGGATTATGTTTTGGAGCATGAACATTTGCCAAAAACGGTCTATAAGTTCTGTAAGGTCAATGCAATTGAAGAAGCGGATTTTTATTTGTATTTCGGTTCTATTGAGGCTTTGAAGAAGGGAGTTTGGAATTCCTTTTTTGAAAATACAATCAATGTCATAGAAAAAAATGCAGATTATCAATCATATGCCAATAGAGATAAAATGCTTACGTTCTTCTACACTTTTTTTGAGGTTTTGACCTTGAATAGAAGTTATGTATTGTACATCATGGAACGTGCAGAGAGTCCTTTGAAAAATCTAGCCCAATTAAAGGATCTTAGAAAAAATGTAAAAGATTACGCCAAACGTCTTATTATAGAAGGAAATGAGCAAAAGACTAGTAAGATAACAAAGCATAATCCACACTTGTTTTCAGAAGGGGCTTGGTTGCAGACCTTATTTTTAATGAATTTTTGGAAATCGGATGATTCTGCAGCTTTTGAAAAAACAGATGTAGCCATTGAGAAATCTGTTAATACAATTTTTGACGTTTTCGATAATACACCATTAGAGAATATCCTAGATTTTGGAAAATTTCTTTATAAAGAAAAATTTGCCTAATGTAATCTAAAGGTCATGAAAACACTTGATAAAATACCTACCGGGAAGATAGAAAGAGCAAGTAAACTGGTAAAGACAGGCGCTAAAATAGGAGGTAACTATGCTAAATATTTTGGTAAAAAAATCATCAATCCAGAAACTACCAAAGATGAGTTGAACGAAGACAATGCGGCAGATATTTATGATGGGTTAAAATCTTTAAAAGGTAGTGCCCTAAAGGTAGCTCAAATGCTGAGCATGGAAAAGAATTTATTGCCTAATGCCTATGTTGAGAAGTTTTCATTATCACAATTTTCAGTTCCCCCTTTATCTGCACCTCTGGTTAGAAAAACCTTTAAAAAATATTTAGGTAAGTTTCCTGAAGAGGTTTTTGACTCTTTTGAAAAAGATTCTATAAATGCAGCAAGTATTGGTCAGGTCCATAAAGCTACAAAAGACGGTAAGACCTTGGCGGTAAAAATTCAATATCCAGGTGTTGCACAAAGTATAAGTAGCGACCTAGCTATCGTTAAGCCTATTGCCATTCGTATGTTTAATTTACAGGGTAAGGATTCGGATAAATATTTTAAGGAAGTTGAACATAAACTTGTAGAGGAAACAGATTATATTTTAGAAGTTGCTCAAAGCAAGGAAATAACTGAAGCTTGCAGGGTAATTCCCAATATAAATTTTCCAAATTACTATACTGATTTATCTAGTGAGCGTATTATCACTATGGATTGGATGAGCGGTAAGCATTTGAGCGAGTTTACCAAGACCAATTTTGAACCAGAGACAGGTGATAAGTTGGGGCAGGCTCTTTGGGATTTTTATATGTATCAGATCCATGCTTTACGAAAAGTGCATGCAGACCCGCACCCGGGCAATTTTTTGGTCAGTGAAGACAATGAACTAATTGCTATAGACTTCGGATGCATAAAAGAGGTGCCAGATGCTTTTTATGTTCCTTATTTTGAATTGGCTGATCCAAAAAATATTTCCGACGATAAAATATTTACTGAAAAATTGTATCAACTTGAAATTTTGATGCCTACGGATACTCAACAAGAAATAACGTTTTTCAATTCTATATTCCACCAACTCTTAAGTTTGTTTACATCACCCTTTCATAAAAAAGATTTTGATTTTGGTGATGAGGTTTTTTGGGCTAAGATTGCAGATTTGGGCGAGCAGTTTTCATCGGATAAGCAAATAAGAAAGATGAATGGTAATAGAGGGTCCAAACACTTTTTGTATATGAACAGAACTTTTTTTGGTCTGTATAATTTACTTCATGATCTAAAGGCGAATATTAAGGTCGATAACTATAAAAAGTACCTTTAAGTAGGTAACAGTCATAACAAGTGTTGGTTATATTTTTAATGTGATTTCTTAATAGTTGTTTATATTGCAACACTAATTCAACCTGAACGATCAGGATTAAAAAATTACTATGTATAATTCTAAAATAATTGGCTTAGGTCATTATGTACCTGAAAATGTAGTGACAAATGACGATTTGTCTAAGGTGATGGATACAAATGATGCTTGGATCCAAGAAAGAACCGGTATAAAGGAAAGAAGACATGTAGTTAAGGGTGATGGCGATACTACAACTACAATGGGTGTTAAGGCGGCCAAAATAGCTATTGAAAGAGCTGGTATTGATAAGGATGATATAGATTTTATAGTGTTTGCCACTTTAAGTCCTGATTATTATTTTCCTGGACCGGGAGTTTTGGTACAAAGAGATTTAGGGATCAAGACCGTTGGGGCATTAGATGTTCGTAACCAATGCTCTGGGTTCGTATATGCGGTTTCCATAGCAGACCAGTATATAAAAACGGGCATGTACAAAAACGTACTTGTTATAGGTTCAGAGCTGCACTCCCATGGTTTAGATATGACAACGCGGGGTAGAAGTGTTTCCGTAATTTTTGGAGATGGAGCAGGAGCGGCTGTACTTACAAGAGAAGAAGATACTACAAAAGGTATATTATCTACACATTTGCATTCAGAAGGTCAACATGCGGAAGAACTTTCATTGATCGCTCCGGGTATGGGTAATAGATGGGTAACCGATATTATGGAAGATAGCAATCCTAATGATGAATCTTACTTTCCCTACATGAACGGGCAGTTTGTATTTAAAAACGCAGTGGTTCGTTTTAGTGAAGTTATAGTGGAAGGTTTAGAGAAGAATAAATTAAATGCTACCGATATTGATTTGTTGGTACCGCACCAGGCAAATTTGAGAATATCTCAGTTTATTCAAAAGAAATTTCAGTTAACAGATGATCAAGTGTTCAATAACATCATGAAATACGGTAACACCACAGCGGCATCAATTCCAATTGCCCTTACAGAGGCATGGGAAGCTGGTAAGGTAAAAAGTGGTGATCTTGTTGTCTTGGCTGCATTCGGCAGTGGATTTACCTGGGGTAGTGTAATCATAAGATGGTAAAAAATAAAGCACCCATGGTTTTGCCATGGGTGCTATATAGTTTTACTCAATAAGAAAAAACCAACCAATCTTCTATATTAAATATCACTATACATAATAATAGACGTATTTAATGTCTAATTGTTACGAACGGTCATGTACTATATTATCCCGGTGCGATAAAAATAAATTCTTTTGAGATAAGGTATAAAAGAAGAAACCCGGACATTCCAAAATGAATTGGAAGCCGGGCTTCAAATGCTGATAGGCTATACTAAACACTAACCATTAACTATAAACATATAGCGTTACCAACAAAATCTTTGTGCTCGTAAGAGTATTTAACTCTACTAATAGACGAAATATTGCCTAATTAGTTACTTATTAAGTGCATTTTTAACATTTTTTTATTATGAAAAAGACCCTAGTTTTCGGAGCCTCCTTAAAACCAAATCGATATAGCAATTTAGCAATACATAGACTGGTAGATTCGGGGGTGGAAACCTTTGCCTTTGGTTTAAGGGAAGGTAAGGTTTCAGGAGTCAATATCAGTAATAAGTTAGACAAAATTAATGATATTCATACAATAACCCTATATATAAACCCAAAAAGACAAGAAGAATATTATAATAGCATTGTATCGTTAGCGCCTAAACGGGTTATTTTTAATCCTGGTACAGAAAACCCAGAGTTTTATAACATATTGAGAAATAATAATATAGAACCTGAAGTTGCCTGTACTTTAGTACTGTTAAGTACCGGGCAATATTAGGCAATGTCACCTATATCGGGAGATGTATTTTTCTTACGAATAAACCATAATCCTACAAAGGTAAGTAGTCCATTTAACGGCAAAAGTTCGTAGCCAAATACGTATCCGCCTAAATACGATGCTGGTAACTTAGCCAAAAGTAAAATAATAGAGACGCAAACAAGTGCAACGATCCATACATATTTGTCTTTCACTTGGTGCTTTGTGAAAATTCCAAAAGAAAACAAGCCTAACAGAGGTCCATAGGTATATGATGCTACAGTTAGTAAGCCATCAATAACATTTCTATCTAAAATATATTTAAAGGAAATTACCACGATGATTAGAAGTATGCTCATTCCAATATGGGTAATTCTACGTGTTTTTTTAGCTACTGATTCCGGTTTTTTTTCGGTATTAAGAAAATCTACACAAAAAGAAGTGGTCAAAGAGGTAAGTGCGCTATCTGCACTACTATATGCTGCTGCAATTAAACCGAGCATAAAGGTTACGGCTACTGTTATGCCAAGACCACTGTTCAGTGCAATCTCGGGGAACAATAGGTCGGACTTTGGTGCACCATCCATAAGTGGTAAGGCTATATTATGAGCATCGGCATAGATGAATAATAAAGCACCCAAAAGCATAAATACAAAAGTGACGACTACAAGCACAACACTGAAACTTACCATGTTTTTTTGTGCTTCCCCCAAATTTCTACAAGTAAGGTTCTTTTGCATCATATCTTGATCAAGTCCTGTCATACATATCGTAATGAACATACCACCAAGAAAAGATTTAACTAAATGATTTTTAGATGAAAGGTCATCGGTAAAGAAAGTTTTGCTGTATTGCCCTAATTCTTGAGAATTTAAAAATTCAATAAAGGTCCAGTCCATTTTATCAAGAATAAAATATATGGAGAGTCCCACAGAAATCAACATGAATAGGGTTTGTAAGGTATCTGTCCAGACAATTGTTTTAATTCCCCCTTTAAAAGTATAGATCCAGATGAGTAGAATAGATAAAATTACAGTAATCTCAAAAGGAACGTTCCATGCATCAAAAACAAATTGTTGTAAAACTATTGCAACCAAAAATAGACGGAAAGCCGCACCAAGTACTCTAGAAATAAAGAAAGAAATGGCGCCAACCTTATAGCTCACAAAACCAAATCTATTATCTAGATATTCGTAAATAGAAGTTACATTCTGTTTATAATAAATTGGTAGTAATACAAATGCGGTAACCAGATAGCCTAAAAAGTACCCGAGTACAACCTGCATATAACTAAACTGAGAAGCATCTACCCAACCTGGAACAGAAATAAAGGTAACCCCGGATAATGATGCTCCTACCATACCAAAAGCAACCAAGTACCATGGAGATTGTTTACCGGCTTTAAAAAAATCTTCGTTAGAATCGTTTTTGCCGGTAAAATAAGATATGACCAGCAGTAAAACGAAATAACCGGAAATGAGCAATAGAATATGAGAGGCATTCATAAATTGAAATTTGTCGGCAAATTACAAAAAGTTAAATGACCATTTATATGTTGTGATAAACTGTAAAAGAAGTGGAGCTCTGTAGACTTGAAAAGGTACTCATCGGTAGCGATGATACGGTTTTATGTTAAATTTTAAGAAAACTATACGATACCCTTAATAAGTTTAATCGTAAATTTATACCCATATTTAACTATGGAATTCTCTTCTAAATTATTGGAAAATGCGGTTTATGAAGTCTCGCAGTTACCAGGTATAGGTAAGCGTACAGCTTTACGGCTGGTGCTTCATCTTTTAAAGCAACCAGAACAGCGTACAAGCAATTTGGCTACCTCATTATTGGATTTAAGAAGCAAAATTCAATTTTGTGAAAATTGCCATAATATTTCTGATACGGTGTTGTGTGAAATTTGTGCCAACCCGAAAAGAGATGACGCGTTGGTGTGTGTGGTAGAGGATATTAGGGATGTAATGGCTATAGAAAATACCGGTCAATTTAGAGGCAAGTACCATGTTCTAGGAGGTAAGATTTCGCCAATGGAAGGTATTGGGCCACAAAATTTGAAAATAGGGACCCTGGTAGATAAAGTGAAGAATGGCGTAATAAAGGAGTTGATTTTTGCGTTGAGTTCTACAATGGAGGGCGATACCACCAATTTTTATATTTTTAGACAAATTGAGGGTTTTGAAATTAAAACCTCTACAATAGCAAGAGGTATAGCCGTTGGTGATGAGTTAGAATATGCAGATGAGGTTACCTTAGGGAGAAGTATTTTGAACAGAGTGCCCTTTGAAGGGTCGCTTCGGCAAGATTAACTCTTGATTTTTAGTTAAGTATCAATAAAAAGGTATTTATTTTATTATTTTTGTAAAAATTACAAACAAAACAAGCTTTAAATTATCGATATGTCAAAATTTGAATTGAAACTACCACGAATGGGAGAGAGTGTTGCAGAAGCAACATTGACATCATGGTTGAAGGAGGTAGGTGATACGATTGAAATGGACGAGCCCATTTTCGAAATTGCTACGGATAAAGTGGATAGTGAAGTACCTAGTGAGGTAGATGGTGTTTTAATTGAAAAATGTTTCAATGTGGATGATGTTGTTGAAGTTGGGCAAACGGTAGCAATAATACAGGTAGGTGGCGATGTTGAAATAGAAGAACCTGAGCAAAAGGATAAAGAAGTTGAAACGGAAGAACCTGTGTTACAAGAAATGGTATCTGCAGCAGAATCTGCCGTTATGCATGCCAGGGCCCAAACATCTGTAGCGCAATTGAACGGAACTTCAGATCGCTTTTATTCTCCATTGGTAAAGAATATAGCAAGACAAGAAGGTATTTCTTTTGATGAGTTGGAGACGATTACAGGAACCGGAAAAGACGGCAGGGTAACCAAAGACGATATTTTAAACTACGTTAAAAAGGGAGAAAGTAAGCCTGTAGAAAGAATTTCTACACCAGAAAGAGCAGCTGTTCAAGAAAGGGTAGCGGTATCACAAAAAGTGGCAGCACCAGAAAAGGTATCTACACCGGTAGAAGAAAAAGTAACGGCACCACCAGCTCCGGAAAAGATAGCTCCCGCTACAGCATCTACGCAAGCCCCCACTTCTGAAAAACCTAAAACACAGGTTTCTCGAGGAGATGAGGTTATACCAATGTCAAGAATGGGGAAATTGATTGCCAAACATATGACTGACAGTGTTTCCACATCTGCACATGTTCAAAGTTTTATAGAGGTAGATGTAACTAATATTGTTACTTGGAGAAATAAAATAAAGGACGCGTTCTTTAAAAGGGAAGGCGAGAAGTTTACCTATACACCTATTTTTATGGAAGCTGTGGCCAAGGCTTTGAAGAAATATCCTATGATGAATATTTCTGTTGATGGCGATAGCGTGATAAAAAAGAAAAATATTAATATAGGTATGGCAGCTGCTTTACCGGATGGCAATTTGATCGTACCTGTAATTAAAAATGCAGATCAATTAAATTTATTAGGTATAGCTAAAGTTGTAAATGATTTGGCAGACCGATCCAGAAACAATGCCCTAAAACCAGATGAGGTGCAAGGTGGTACCTATACGGTTACCAATGTTGGTACGTTTGGTAGTGTTTTTGGAACTCCCATTATTAATCAGCCACAAGTAGGTATATTGGCATTGGGTGCTATAAGAAAAATTCCTTCGGTAATAGAAACGGCGGAAGGAGATGTAATAGCGGTGCGTAGTAAAATGTACTTATCCCATAGTTATGACCATAGAGTGGTCAATGGGGCTTTAGGTAGTATGTTCGCCAAGGCGGTAGCAGATTATCTTGAAAATTGGGATTTGAATAGAGAAGTATAGAAATAATTAATTACTAGTTAATAACACCTTGCTATATGGTATAGCAAGGTGTTTTTTGTTATAATGCTGATTGTTTAGGTGTTATGTCTATAAATAAAATTAATCAATACTAAATTTATGTGCCTAAAAAACGAAAAGGTATCTTTGTTAAAAGTAGAACTTGTATGGAATTAAAGCTTACCAGACCAATTTGTTTCTTTGATTTGGAAACAACAGGGGTAAATGTAGCAAAAGATCGTATTGTTGAGATTGCAATATTAAAAGTATACCCTAACGGAAATAAGGAGAGTAAAACTTGGCTTGTAAATCCTGAGATGACAATACCTGAAGAGGTAGTTGCCGTTCATGGAATAACAAATGAGAAGGTTGCCAATGAGCCAACCTTTAAAGAACTATCTAAGGAAATTTATAAAATGATCAAGGATAGTGATTTGGGAGGTTTTAATTCAGATAGGTTTGATATTCCCTTGTTAGCGGAAGAATTGTTGCGGGCAGATATTGATTTTGATATGAAAAACACGGTATCTGTAGATGTGCAGACCATTTTTCATAAAATGGAAAAGCGTACTTTGGAAGCTGCATATAAATTCTATTGTGACAAAGAACTTACCGATGCGCATAGTGCGGCAGCCGATACCAATGCCACTTACGAAGTTTTGCTTTCTCAATTGGACAGGTATCCGGATTTGGAAAATAACGTTAAAAAACTATCGGAATTTTCTAGAAGAAAACAATCGGTTGATTTTGCAGGTTTTATTGCTTTGGATGAAGATGGTGAAGAGGTATTTGCTTTTGGTAAACACAAAGGGAAAAAAGTACATGCGGTATTGGAGAATGAACCTGGTTATTTTGGATGGATGTTAAATGCCGATTTTCCATTGTACACCAAAAAAATACTTACTCAGATTAAATTGAGCAAATTAAACAACAAGTTGAGTTGATCATGCGTACTCTATTAATAATTTTTTTATTGATTTTTGGTACTGTTCATGCTCAAGAGGTTTTGGTTGAAGGGCATGTTTTAGATGAGAAGACAAAAACACCCGTACCTTATGCCAATGTGAGTTTTTTAAAAACACTTAAAGGAACTTCAAGTGATGAAGACGGCTATTTTTATATAGACGTACCGGAATCTTACTTGGAGCGTGAGGTGCATATTTCGGCACTTGGTTTTAAGGACACCATAATACCGGCTAAAATTATTTCTCAAAAAAAGAAGATTCATCTTAAAGAAGAAACTTTTGAGCTTGAGGAAGTGGTTGTGTCGCAAAGCTTGGGAGATTCTCAGGTATTGAACCCGGTGAGCTCATATAGTATAAAAAGTGGATTTTCATCGGCAGAGACTCCTTGGGTATTGGCATTGTATTTTCCAAATATAGGAGCTTCTAAAAAATTTATTGAGAAAATAACCATTCACGTACAGCAGAATAGTAAATTTAAAAGAGCATCATCTAAATTTAGGCTTAGGGTGTATGATGTAGATAAGAAAACGCAGAAACCAAACCATGATTTAATACGTAAAAGTATAATTCTGGAGAGTTCTAAAACTGAGGATTTTGTATCTATAGATTTATCTAGTATGAACATCAAAATGCCAGATGAGGGTATTTATATTGGGTTAGAATGGTTGTTCTTGCCTTATAATTGGTATACAAATACCTATAAACATGCTATCACCAACAAAAAAGTTGTTGAAGATAGATTTGCACCTACCTTTGCTGCAGTATATCAGAAAAACCAAAATTTTAAGACCATGGTTTATGGTATGGGAGAGTGGAGTGATTTTGCAATTAAGGCGCCAGGTAATAATGAGAATTTAATACCTGCGGTAAGTTTAAAATTGTCGAAGAAAAGATAGATTGAAATGAAGATTATTTGTATCGGTAGAAATTATACGGCCCATATCAATGAGTTGGAAAATGAAAGACCAGAAGAGCCTGTTGTTTTCATAAAGCCAGATTCATCGGTGTTGCCAAAACAACAAGATTTTTATATTCCGGAATTCTCAAATGATGTACATTATGAAGTTGAGGTTTTGGTGAAGATCAAGAAAGTAGGAAAACATATTAGTAAAGAATTTGCACCCACCTATTACGATGAAATTGGTTTAGGTATAGATTTTACGGCAAGAGATTTACAATCTAAACTAAAGGAAAAAGGCTTGCCATGGGAGAAAGCCAAAGGTTTTGATGGTGCAGCGGTAATAGGGGAGTGGTTACCAAAAACCGATTTTGAAAATATCAACGACTTAAAATTTACGTTGGTAAAGAACAATGAGGTGGTGCAAAAAGGCAATACCAGTTTAATGCTTTGGAAGATCGATGAGATTATAGCTTACGTGTCAACATTCTTTATGTTGAAAAAAGGAGATATTATTTTTACAGGAACTCCGGCCGGTGTTGGCAAAATAAGTCCAAATGACTATCTTTCGGGGAGTTTGGAAGATAAAGAACTTTTTACCTTAAAAATTAAATAATGATTTATAACCTTGATAAGATTAATGAGATGGCAGAAGGAGATCAGGATTTTATAAATTCTGTTATTTCTGTTTTTTTGGAAGAAGTGCCCGAAGATTTAGAGGCTTTAGAGAATGCCTTGCAAGCTAAAGACCATGATCAAGTATATAAATTGGCCCATAAAATTAAACCTAACGTAGATTTGTTGGGTATGGAGCAAACACGTGCCATAGCCTTAGAGATTGAGACCCTTGGTAAACAAGAGGCGAATATGGCTGAGATCGAGACAAAATTTCCATTGCTTAAGACAGATATTAATCAAGTAGTGGCAGAACTAAAAAATGACTTTCAGTTATAATGCTCGCTGAAATTATTACCATTGGCGATGAGATTCTCATTGGCCAAGTTGTAGATACCAATTCCGCTTTTATAGGAAAAGAACTCAATAAAATTGGTATTTCGGTTTATCAGATAACATCTATACAAGATGAACGGGTTCATATGTTGAATGCTTTTAAAGAAGCATCTGAGCGCGTTGATGTTGTAATTGTTACCGGCGGTCTGGGACCCACCAAAGATGACATTACCAAACACACTTTGTGTGAGTTTTTTAATGATGAACTTGTAGAGAATGCGCAGGTTCTAGCTCATGTAGAGGAGCTTTTTGCAAAATACATCAGCAATACCCCCATTTCCGATATTAATAGAATGCAAGCTTTAGTGCCTAGTAAGGCAGAGGTATTGCATAATGCAAATGGCACAGCTCCAGGAATGTTGATGAGAAAAGGAGAGGTAACATTTGTTTCGTTGCCAGGTGTACCTTTTGAGATGAAGCATTTATTGAAATCTTCGGTAATACCAAAGTTAGTAAACTATTACAAGCGACCACATATAATGCATAGAACAATAGTAACCTATGGTATGGGAGAAAGTGCTATTGCAAAACGAATAGAAGCATGGGAAAATGCATTGCCTTCTAATATAAAGTTGGCATATTTACCCAGTTTAGGTAAAGTTAGGCTTCGTTTATCTGGTAAATCGGTCGACTATGACGAGTTGGTAACCGCAATGAATCTACAGAGTGAAAACCTGTTTCCGTTGATTGAGGATATTGTTTATGGTTTAGAAGATGATCAAAGTCTAGAAGAAATAGTAGCTAAATTATTGATTGATAAAAATTTTACGCTTTCTACGGCTGAAAGTTTTACGGGTGGTATGATCGCAGAGAAACTAACTTCGTTACCTGGGGCATCTGGCTATTTTAAGGGGAGTGTGGTCAGCTATGCTACCGAAACTAAAATTAATGTGCTAAAAGTACCGGTCAAATTAGTAGAAGACTATTCTGTGGTAAGTGCAGAGGTTGCCGTTGCCATGGCAAAAGGTGCCAAAAAATTGATGAAAACTGATTTTGCAATTGCAACAACAGGCAATGCAGGACCTACAAAAGGAGACTCAAAAGCAGATGTTGGAACAGTATTTATTGCAATTGATGGTCCTACGTCACAATTTGTGCAAAAATTTCAAATGGGAAGCACTCGTGAACGGGTTGTGGAAAAGTCTGTAAATAAGGCATTTGAGCTGCTTCAAAAAGAAATTTTAAAAATGTGAACTTTATTGTTGTTGGAACGATAAAAAAGATATAAATTTGCACCCTGTTTAAAAGAAAAAGTCAGCACGATGTCAAAAGTTTGTGAAATTACGGGAAAGAAGGCGATGTTTGGAAACAATGTTTCGTTTTCAATTAATAAGACGAGAAGAAGATTTGATGTAAATCTATCTAAGAAGCGTTTTTACATTCCAGAAGAAGACCGTTGGATTACACTTAAAGTTTCTACAAGAGCTTTAAAGAGTATCAATAAGAAAGGAATATCTGCTGTTTTAAAAGAAGCAAAAGCAAAAGGATTCGTAATTAAGTAATCTGGAAAATAGAGCGTTAAGATGGCAAAGAAAGGCAATAGAATACAAGTTATATTAGAGTGCACTGAGCACAAAGAATCTGGTCAACCAGGTACTTCAAGATATATTACTACAAAGAACAAGAAAAATACTCCTGAGAGATTGGAAATTAAAAAATTCAATCCTATTCTTAAGAGAATGACCGTTCATAAAGAAATTAAATAGATTTTCATATTAGGAAATCACAAAAAATTATAAGTCATGGCTAAGAAGACCGTAGCAAGTTTACAGACAAGTTCTAAAAGATTGACAAAGGCTATAAAAATGGTTAAGTCACCAAAATCAGGTGCTTACGTTTTTGTTGAGCAAGTAATGCCACCAGAATTGGTAGATGCTTGGATCGCCAAGAAATAAGAATTATAACTTTTAGTAGTTATTGAGCCCCTTTCCTACGAAAGGGGCTTTTTAATTTTTATATTTGAATAACCATATGATGAACAATGAGCTTATTTAAAAAAATATTTTCTTCCCAGAAAAAAGAAACCTTGGATAAAGGTTTGGAAAAAACGAAAACCAGCTTTTTTTCTAAATTAGGTAAAGCGGTTGCCGGTAAGTCAAAAGTAGATGATGATGTGTTGGATAATCTTGAAGAAGTATTAGTGTCTTCAGATGTAGGGGTAGACACAACTTTAAAGATTATTGAAAGAATTGAAGCTAGGGTAGCACGTGATAAATATGTGGGTACAGACGAGCTGAATTCAATTTTAAGAAGTGAGATTGCAGCACTTTTGTCCGAAACCAATGATGGTGACATATCTGATATGCAAATTCCTAAAGATAAAAAGCCATATGTAATTATGGTAGTAGGTGTCAACGGAGTTGGTAAAACTACAACCATTGGTAAATTAGCACATAGATTTAAAAACCAAGGTTTAAAAGTTGTATTAGGTGCGGCAGATACCTTTAGGGCAGCAGCTATTGATCAATTGCAGGTTTGGGCAGATCGTGTAGATGTTCCTATTGTAAAACAACAAATGGGCAGTGACCCTGCATCCGTAGCTTTTGATACGCTAAGTTCTGCAGTTACTCAAGATGCAGACGTAGTAATTATCGATACCGCTGGGCGTTTACATAACAAGGTAAATTTAATGAACGAGTTGACCAAGGTAAAACGCGTTATGCAAAAAGTTGTAGAAGATACACCGCATGAAGTCTTGTTGGTCCTTGATGGTTCTACAGGTCAAAATGCGTTTGAACAGGCAAAGCAGTTTACGAAGGCTACAGAAGTAACGGCATTGGCCATTACCAAATTAGATGGTACTGCAAAAGGTGGTGTGGTCATCGGAATTTCTGATCAATTTAAGATTCCTGTAAAATATATTGGAGTGGGTGAAGGTATTGAAGATTTACAGGCATTTAATAAGTACGAATTTGTAGATTCATTCTTTAAGATTTAAAATTGAGATACGGCTGGTTCATTTTTCCTCTTTTATTATGTAATCTGAGCTGGGGGCAAATGAACCACCCAAAAGCTAGTCCCTTCGCCAGGATTGAGCAAGAAGTAGGGCTCTCAAAAATTACCGTAGAGTATTCGCGGCCATCTGCCAAGGGTCGTACATTATTTGGTAACCAACCTAATGGAGCACCAGGCTTAGTGCCTTATGGGCGTATTTGGCGGGTAGGGGCAAATGAGTCAACCAAAATTACGTTTAGTACCAACGTAATAATCGGTGATAATTCTTTGGAAAAGGGTACTTATGCCCTTTATGCATTTCCAAATGAGAACAAATGGGAAATCGTATTCCATAAAAATCTAACGCATTGGGGAGATGGTAGAAAGAACTACGACCCCAATGAAGATGCACTTCGTATTGCATTATTGCCAACCGAAGTGAAAGTTTTTCAAGAAAGTTTTCTGATTTCATTCGATGATATCGATCACAACGGAACATTGATGAATTGGAATTGGGGAACAACACAAATATCTATACCCATTCATTTTGATACCAAGGCTATCATGAAAGTTCAAATAGCGAATAAACTTTCAAATGCTCCTAGTGCCCAAACGTATTATGAAATTGCTAGATATTATCAGGAGCAAAATATACATACAAATGAGGCAAAAGAGTATGTTGAAAGGGCTATTGAATTAGGTGGCGATACTTATTATTTTCATAGAGTACGCTCATTAATATTGGCTGATCTAAAAATGTTTGATGAAGCAATCACAGCAGCAAAAATTTCTATGAAATTGGCGGAGAAGGAGGGGAAAGATGAATTTGTTCGCCTCAATCAAGATAATATTGCACATTGGAAAGCGCTTAGCATAATTAAACAATAATAATATGAAAAAACTCCTTTTGTTAATGGTCATCATTTTTTTGGGTGCCTGTAAAACTGAACAGGATACAAAAGAAAGGCGTGAAATTGTTCTTTGGACTCCCTATGACGATTCATTAGAAGTAGCTGGTAATGCCGATCATGATAATACTCGTATGCGGTACAAATTGATTCAATCTAAAGTGCTTGATAAAAATGAAGTGTTTAGGCCGCTATATAAAGAGGTTTCTAATCTGACGGAAGAAAAATACAAACTACTGCTACCTATGATTTTGGAGCAAGATATTTTTGTAATTCGAAATCATATCAAAGAAGGGAGATTAACTTATGAGGATTTGGTTCTGTTTTATTTATACCGTATTTATAAATATGAATTGGATAATACCACAACGTTAAATACCGTAATTGCTCTTAATGAAGATGTTGTTCAGCAAGCTCGTGAGTTGGACGAGCAAAATGAAAAAGGAGTTGCCACCCAAATACAACATCCAATCTATGGCATGCCCATATTGTTAAAGGATAATATTAATACCGTAGGAATGAAAACAACGGCCGGTTCAATTGCTCTTATGGACAATAAAACGGAAGATTCATTTATAGTACGGCAACTTAAAAAGAATGGTGCTTTAATTTTGGGTAAGGTAAATTTAAGCGAATGGGCTTATTTTTTATGTTCAGGTTGCCCAGTAGGGTATAGCGCATATGGTGGTCAAACTTTGAACCCCTATGGTCGTAGAATATTTGAAACAGGCGGTTCCAGTTCTGGTAGTGGAACTGCAGTTGCGGCAAACTATGCAGTTGCGGCCGTTGGTACAGAGACATCAGGGTCTATATTGTCACCTAGTAGTCAAAATTCTGTTGTGGGCTTAAAACCAACCATAGGTTTATTAAGTAGGTCAGGATTAGTTCCTATATCCAGTACTTTGGACACTCCCGGTCCAATGACCAAAAATGTAAAGGACAATGCTATTTTATTATCGGCTATGTTGGGTTATGATGAGGTGGATAGTGCATCTATGGAAGATAACTATCCGGGCATTTTATCCGCAGGCCTTAATCCTGAACCTCTAAATGAAATTAGGTTAGGAGCCATTAAAGAGCTAATGGAATCTGATAGTATCTATAGAAAAACTATAGATAAACTAAAAAAAGAAGGTGCTACAATTATAGAAATAGTACCTCCGGAAGTAAGTATGGACGGATTCTTAAGTATATTAAATATTGACATGCGAAATGATTTACCCTCTTATTTAAGGAATTATACGGATCCTAACTTAGTGAAGATAAAATCTCTTGAAGATGCAGTAGCATTCAACAATAATGATTCTTTAGTAAGAATCCCTTATGGTCAAGCGCTATTTAATGGCATAGTTTCAGATACCACAACTAGCTCAGAATTAGAGGAAATAAAACTGAATTTAGAAAAAAATGGACGAACGTTTTTTAATTCAGCTATGGATAAGAATAGGTTAGATGCAATACTTTCTATTAATAATTATCATGCAGGTTATGCTGCTGTTGCAAAATATCCAGCGCTTACAGTGCCTATGGGTTATAAACCATCTGGAGAACCAATTAGTCTAACTTTTATAGGCAAACAATTCACTGAAGCCAAATTGCTTAGAATTGGTAAAGCATATGAAGAAAAATTTCCTGTCAGGATCATGCCTACAGACTACAGAAATTAATATTGTTTTAGGTGTCATGAAAAGAAGGGGATTTATAAAGAACACTTTTCGATGGGGAGGGGGATTAGGGTTGTTGGTCGGTTTATATAGTTGGCAAATAGAGCCTTTTTGGCTGAAATATGTTCATTTAAAAATGCCATTAAAAAACTTACCTGATGCCCTTGTAGGTAAAACACTGATGCAGATTAGTGATATACATATCGGTAATTCGTTCGATTATCAATATATCATAGATTCGTTTGAGGAAGCACAAAAATTGAATCCTGATTTTGTAGTCTATACTGGAGATTATGTAACCTATGAAAATAACGAACAGATTGATCAGTTGAATGAGGTGCTACAATATGTGGTAAAGGGTACTTTAGGTACTATAGGTATTCTAGGTAATCATGATTATGGTATCGACTTTGTCGAAGAACCTGTGGCAAAGACCATCACTGAAAGTTTAAGGGCAGTAGGCGTCACCATGTTGAGAAATGATGCTATTGAAATAGACGGACTCAATTTTTTGGGAATGGATGATTTTTGGGGAAGTAATTTCTATCCCTTGAAAGCTACCGCTAAATATAGACCTGAAATGGCGAATATCACTTTATGTCACAATCCTGATGTATGCGATTTACCTGTTTGGAACAATTTTAAGGGGTGGATATTATCTGGTCATACCCACGGTGGGCAAGTAAAACCACCATTTTTACCCGCTCCATTACTTCCAGTGAAAAATAAAAATTACGATGCAGGTATTAAAAAATTGGGAAAAGGAAAAACGCTTTATATAAACAGTGCCATAGGATGTCTTCGCCAAGTACGCTTAAATGTAAGACCAGAGATTACGGTTTTTGAGCTTACAAAAGAAGTTTAGGGTATCCTGTAGCTAATCAATAGTTTGTATTACAGTCTCGGAAGGTAATCTAAATTTACCTATTAAATTGGGTTGTGTACTATCTTCCTTATGCCTGTAGCCAATTGCAACCGAAAATAAAACTTTATGATCTTTGAGTTTTAGAATTTCCTTGTATTTTTCAGGTTCAATACCTTCCATGGGTGTAGAGTCTATTTCCATAGCTGCACAGGCTGCCAAAAAGAAACCTAATGTTATGTATACTTGATGGGTAAGCCAATTAATGGTTTTTTCGTGCGGTTGTGGTTTTACAAATTGTTTATAGAACCTCACAGAACCTTCATTTAGATTTTCTTCAACTCTTCTTTCAAATTCTAGCAAGTTGTCCATAACGCTAAATACAACTAAATGACTAGCATCCTTAATTTTGGAAGCATTAAAATAAGATGCTTCGGCTAAATCATCTTTTATTTGTTCATTTGATACAAAAGTAAATAACCATGGTTGGCTATTAATTGAAGAAGGACTTAGTTTGAGTATATCCTTTAAATCTTGAATATCTGAATTTGATATCTTACGGGTTGCATCATATTTTTTAGTTGTGTACCTATTTTCTGCAAATTGCTTAAAGTCCATTGTATCTAAATTGATTTATTTCTAGTTTTATAACTTAGAATAGTAGTTTTTATTCTAATATACAAGGTTAATTTTCTATTACTGCATTTATCAATTCCCATAATTCGTTGTCAAAACTAGAAGGTCCTAAAAGTTCTTCATTGCTAGCTCCGCCCATACGTACTATAACCATATCTAAGCTTGGTACCATATATAACTTTTGATCGTTTAAGCCAAGTCCTGCGATAAGGTCGTCTGGAGCATTAGGTATTAAGCTACCTGTAAATTCGTCTTCTGAACTTGGTAGTCTAAAGCTGCTTTTACCGTTTAACCAATAGAGGTAGCCGTAAGCAAGGTTATGGTTTTGAGACGAATTGGTCATGGCATTAAAATATTCTTGGTCGGAAAGAATAGAGGTGCCATCCCAATTACCTTGGTTAAGGTTTAAAATTCCGAAGCGGGCCATACTTCTTGCGGTACTGAAAAATACGTTGTTGTATCCTATTTTAAGGAACAAACCTTGCATACCAATAGGTTCTTTGATTTTTTCGGAGAAATATGAATTGAAATCTCTTTCTGTAGCGTTAGCAATTACATCATCTAACATAGTATACGGTCCGTTATGGTAGTACCAAAATGTATTTGGGTCATTTAAAAAGTTTAAGCATTCTGGGTCAGTACAGAAAATATCTTCAACCGTATAATCTAGACCGGTTGTCATTGTCAATTGGTTCTTAATAGTAATATTCTGTTCTTGGTTTAAGGGCATATTTGTCCATCCCTCACCTAAATAGGTAGATGTGGGTTCCAATATATTTAAGAAACCTTCTTCTTGGGCAATACCTGTTAACATTGCAGTTAAATTTTTTCCAGCGGAATTCCATGCATGATTGTCGTCAGATTTAAAATCACCAAAGTATTTTTCTATGACAATTCTTCCGTCCTTTATTATAATGAAAGCATCTGTATTGTTATTTTCTAAAAAGAAGTATAAGTTACTGACTTCATCTTCATTCCATCCTAATGTTTCCATAGAAAGGGTTTCCCACTCGTTTGTTCTGGAAATAGGTGGAAAATATGTTTCGGTAGGTACTGGTGTTACAGCAGGTGGCGTTCCACTTTTTCCTGTTTCAGTAGATGGTTCAGAATCACTTGAACATGAAACAAAAACAGATAGTAGGGCAATTAGGCTGAAATATTGGGAGAATTTCATTTTAAATTTAAGTTTTGGGCGTTAATAAACCGTAATCAACTAAAGATTACAAGTAAATTTGTCCATATCTAACGTTTTTAAATACCCAAATCGTATTTTTGCACCCCAATTAAAATTATGAGGACAAAATCTCTTAAGAGGAACAAAATCAACGTAGTAACGCTAGGTTGTTCAAAAAATGTTTATGATTCTGAAGTACTCATGGGCCAATTAAAGGCTAACGACAAAGAAGTTGTGCATGAAGAAGAAGGGAACATCGTAGTAATTAACACATGCGGCTTTATTGCTAATGCCAAAGAAGAGAGTGTTAATACCATTTTAGAATATGTTCAAAAGAAAGAAGAAGGTGCGGTTGATAAAGTTTTTGTAACCGGTTGCTTAAGTGAACGCTATAAGCCAGATTTGCAAAAAGAGATACCAAATGTAGATGAGTATTTTGGCACTAGTGAATTGCCAGGGTTATTAAAAGCGCTAGGAGCAGATTATAAGCATGAGTTAATAGGTGAGCGTTTGACCACTACACCAAAAAACTATGCTTATTTGAAAATAGCCGAAGGTTGTGATAGACCTTGTTCATTTTGCGCTATTCCATTAATGCGTGGTAAACATAAAAGTACACCAATTGAAGAATTGGTGACAGAAGCTGAAAAACTTGCCGGCAAAGGGGTAAAAGAACTTATTTTGATAGCTCAAGATTTAACTTACTACGGTCTTGACCTTTATAAGAAAAGAAATCTTGCCGAATTATTAGAGGCATTAGTGAAAGTTGAAGGTATTGAATGGATACGTTTGCATTATGCATTTCCGGCAGGTTTTCCAATGGATGTACTTGATGTAATGAATAGGGAACCAAAAGTCTGTAACTATTTGGATATCCCATTACAACATATATCTGATAGTATTTTAAAAAGTATGCGTCGTGGTACTACGGAGGCTAAAACGACCAAGTTGTTAAAAGAATTTAGGGAGGCGGTACCTGAAATGACCATTAGGACCACCTTAATCGTAGGATATCCAGGAGAGACCGAAGAAGATTTTGAAATTCTTAAAAATTGGGTAATTGCCATGCGTTTTGAGCGTTTGGGGTGTTTTACATATAGCCATGAAGAAAATACACATGCCTATAGTTTGGTTGATGATGTGCCTGAAGAAGTAAAGCAAGAACGTGCAAATATCATCATGGAAATACAATCTCAAATTTCTTGGGAATTGAACCAACATAAAGTAGGTGAAACATTTAGATGCATAATTGATCGTAAAGAAGGAAATTACTTTATCGGAAGAACTGAGTTTGATTCACCGGATGTGGATAATGAAGTGTTGATCGATGCTACTAAACATTATGTGAAACAGGGAGAATTTGTAAATGTGAAAATTACAGAGGCCGCAGATTTTGATTTATACGGTGAGCCTGTTTAAAAAAAAATCCCAATTTTAGTTGGGATTTTTTTTTACCTAAAAAGTGATGTTTACAAATGGGATTATTGGGCTAGAATAAACACTTTCGTCATCATCATATAACACATTAAATTTGGCACCAATAGAGATTTTATTATTAATGTTGTAGCCTGCGCCAACAAATAATGCGGATTCCCAAAAATCATCTTTAATTTCACCAGTAGGTGTTTCTTGTTTTGTATTCACTTTTAATTGGGCAAACTCCAACAAGCTCATTAATTTTTTAGATAGATTGTATTGTCCAATAACGTTAGCACCAAAGGTTGTAGTTTTTTGAACATTTTTAATGGAATTATAACTTCCTTGAACTCCCACGCCTAAACTAAAATTATCGCTTACATTATATATTAAGTTAGGTGACAAGCTAATATTGGTGCCTCCTAAAAAATTGAGTCCAAAGCCACATCCAAATTTTAGGCGTGGATCAACAGTGACCAAACTATCAACTGTTTGTAGTTGCTCTGTTGTTGTGCTATCTAAGGAAACAGGAGTGTTCATTGTAGCTGAACTATCTATTACCGAGATATTGGTTACTTGTGAAGATACTTGTGCGTAAATAGCAAAAAAGACCAATGACAAGGCATTGGTTAAGACAGATTTTTTCATTTTTAAATTTTGGTTATGTGTTATATAGAGTTTAAATATAAATCATTTAATATTAAACTCGTTTAGCCAAAATTAGCATAAAAATAAAAATTATGTTCGTAACTATAATTTTGGTATCGTATTAACTAATTGATTAAAAGATAATTATGTTCAAAGTTCTTTCTTCATCATGCCTATAGTGAAATAACCGAGCAGAATTATTATAAGTCCTGTTATTCCCCAAAGCCACCACTTATTTTCAAAAAGAGGAGCAGTAGTTATAGATTCTTTTTTTTGTATATCTATTGTCTTTCCTAAATTTAAATTAGTAATATTTTGAGGTAAAATTATTTTTGTCTTGGCAATGTCGTAATTTGGAGATTTGTCTGTATTTTTTCCATACACCATAAAGTAATTGGCAGGCGCGGTAAAGCGTGTTGTTAAGGTGTGTATAAAACCTCTTAGTGTTACACTGGAAATGTTCAGGGGTTGATTGTCATAGTTTAATATAATGATACGTACTTTTTTTGCTAGTATACTAGGAAGTTCAAAGTTGTTATCTTCCATTGAAGAAAGTGTTTTGGTGGTCAGAGGTCTATAATTATAATACCAGCCTTTTTCCGATTTAACACTATCTGCTAAATATTGTAATGATATGGATCTATTATAGTCAAAATTATCATCTACTGTGACAGTTAAAAAATCTAATGGTACCTTGGTGCTTAGTTCCACATCAACAATAGTATTCTTTTCTTGTTCTTTTACTTGAAATGATTGTACCTGATAATTTCGATATGCGGCTTCCTTTTTTGCCTTTTTAAGAATTTTCACCGTAGCTAATTTTGGCTCTACTTCACTCTTGATCAATAAGCGATAATACCTATAGCTGGTATCGGAAAATTTTAGAGTTGTAAAGGCGTAATTGGTCTGGTCATTGTTTATGGATAGAATGCGATAATCTTCCAAAATGGTGAACCATTGTTTTTGATGCTGACTACCCTCTAAAGTTATTTCCCAGTTGAAATTTTGGTCTTTTAAATCTAGTATAATCTCATTGATGGTTTCTTTATTTGGCAATTCATAGGTGAAGTAATATCCTTTTGTATTATGAACCCGATTCAAAAGATTAAAAGAAATTTCGTCGTTGGCCTGGGTTGCCTTTGAAGTCTTGTGTATATAAGGCGCTTCAATAGTATCTGTTGCGGTTATGCCATAAATTCTAATATCGCTTAAGTTGGCATTCAAATCTTTAAATACGGAATTTGGTATTTCAATGTTGTGCCATAAGCTATCTATCCCTTTTAGTTCTATTTTTTTAGCATAGGAATGCATTTGCGCAAAAGAAAATGATGTTATTATAAAGGCAAAGAATGTTAAGTGATAATTATTTGACTTCATCTGAAATAATGTGTTTGTATTTATTGTAAAGAAATGAAATGATCAATAATAAAACTCCAAGGGAAACGAATACTATAGTCTTAGCAATAGTATTCAATGAAGAAATATCATAGAAAAACAATTTGATCAATGTTAATGAAAATAGTACGATAGCACCTACACGCAGGTATTTTTTCTTTTTCCAAATTCCTAGTGCAATAAGAAGTAGTGCATAAACGCCCCATAAAATGCTTAGACCTAGTTTGTATGATTGATTAGATCCTGCTAGATCCATCCAATTTAGCAACTCGCTACTAAGAATCCAGATGATAGAAATGTGCAGTAAAATTTCAAAGGGTATTTTGTAGTTGATTTTTAGATATTCCTTTTGGGCTACTTTGTAAATAGCAAAAAGTAAGAAAGCAAAAAATGCAAATGAAATATAACGTATGTATATATTATATATTCCAATTTTATAAAACTCGGCGAGTTCCTGGGTTATATAGTTTTCGCGTAATTCGCTAAGTATGTAAAGACCACTCGTTAAAAAAGTAAATGTCGTTAAAAGAGCAGCAATCAAAGATACAATACCTAGGGTTTTGTTTTTTAACTTGAAGTTGTTTATCAAACCTAATGCGGTGATAAATACCATAGTGTAAATTATAAGCCAAACAGATTCAAGATCAACAATATTGTAATTGTATTCAGGGTAGTTGCCAATGGAATTCTCGATATTAATTTTAGAGGCTTGAAAAGTATTGTTCCAATAGTGTTCAATTTCAAAATATAAAGCTAAATATAGCGTACCAAGAAACAAGGCAGGTATACATATTTTCATACAATTCTGTACAAAAGATGGTTTTGTTGATGGAGTTTTTAATTGAAGCCAGGTCATGAATCCGTATGCGGAAATACAAATTAAAGAGGTTAAAAAGGTAGTGTTTAATATGGGGCTCCATACATCAGAAGTATTTCTCCAATGATATCCCTGTTCCCAATCCATCATTAAACTAACCATGGTCAGAGCCACCATGATAAAAGAAAGATACTCATAGAAAGTTACCTTTTTTGTTCGTCCTATCCAGAATAAAAGGGCAGCTTCTAATGCCCAAATCAAGGTTACCCAGTTGCCATCTAATTGAACAGGAACAGCAATGGTGATAAACGAAAGAACAAAGCCAGAAGTCATGAAAAATAACTTTCTGTCTGCCAATTTTCTTTTAAAAATTATTACCGTGATAATAAAATGAATCAACGCATTAAAAACCGTAAATAGACCCAGATAAGACTCACCGCCCTCATAATTATAAAGCCATGCAATACCAAAACCGTAAAATATAAAGGAGTTGAGTAAGATTAATACAATGTCGCCAACCTTAAACACCTCGGTTTTAACTAGTTTAAAAGCTAAAAATGTAATGTAAAATATAGTAAAGAAAGTAGCTAAAAAGGTAAAGCCTAAAATAAAATTATTATGGTAATCATCACTTTCAAAAAAGAACCAATAGCTATATATAAGCCAAGTAAAAGTAAAGGAAACGTAGTAGAGTGCTTTCCAATATTTTTTAAATGAAATCGCCAATAAGCCCACATTAATTAAGGAGATGTAGCTAAATAAAGCAGTTATGTTGCCAGAATCCTTACTCAGTAAGAACGGCACTGCGTAGGCCCCTACAAGACCAATATGTGCAATTACCTGTTTATTGTAATTTAATGCTGCTACAACACCAAAAACGGTACATAGGAGCATTATAGCAAAGGCTATTAGTTGTGGAAAGAGCGCATAAAGATCATATGCGGCAAATGTTATAAAGTACAGTATTGCGAGCGCACCACTGACCAAAACGGCACTATAGCTCTCGTATTTTGCTTTTAATTTAATACCAAATCCAATTAAACCTAAACCTACTAAATAACCAAGTATAATTCTTGTTAGCGGACTAATTAAATTATTTTCTATAGAGTATTTTGCACCTATGACAACGCCAATTACCGTAATCAATATTCCAATTTTATTGATGAGGTTTTCACCAATAAATTTTTCGAGATTTGATTTTTTCTTGGGTAGAGTTGATTTCGTTTTAGGTGGATCTACCGGTTTATTAGAGTTAGGGTCAATTGTCTGTTTAATTTGAACGGGGTTTTCGGTAATTTCCGGTTCTATCAATTTGGAAGTTTCAACAATAGGCTTGGATATAGGTTCTTCTTGAAACTTTTTATTAGAATCTTCAGTAAACTTTAAGGCTTGGGTATTTCTTAATATTTGAATATCCCTTCGTATTTCATTTACTTCAATATTAAAATCTTGCTGCTTTTTTAAAAGAATTTCTAATTTTTGCAGCAAGATATTTATTTGGTCTTGGTCGTTAGCCATAAGCATTGGTTTACGCCCCAATAAATTAGGGTCTTCTAATGTAAACGTAAAAGAAGCAGATTTGTTGGAAGATTTGCCAAATTCCTTTACCAAATAAAATATCCCTTAAACGAGATAAACTGTTTAAGGGATATTGGTAATTACCAATTGATCAAGAACATTGGTTAATCAAAATTATTTTTCAAAATACAGGTAGATATACATAGCTGCACCAAAATTAGATGCATCTGTAGAAACCAAACGCCAACCATCTTTTGCGTAGCTATCTAATTTTTCTTGAATTTCTTTGTTGGAATTATCTACAATATGGTATTTGTCAAACGTAAGTTTCGAATAATAAATAAGTGTTTCAACTTTGTATTGTTTCATAATATTTTATTTAACCATGAATAGGGCGTTTGCAAAAAACAGCTTACCATTTTCCCAGAAGCCTCTAAAAAGTGGATTGTCTATCATATAAATAATTTGACCACGCCCCATTTCTTCTGTACCGAAGATTAAAGTTTCCGCAATTTTTTTCTTTGCTTCGCTACCGGCAAAACCGGACACAGGTTCGTTGTTACCTTCGCTCAAATACACTGCGCTGCCATTTTCTAGGTAATTGTAAGAACGGGCACCTAATTTAAGGGTAAAATAAGTGTCATCGTAACCATAAGCTAACGGATTTGTGTTATCTACCGTGGCCTTGAAAATTGCTCCGGTAATAGCAGATTTTATTTGTTCTCTTTCAGAAATTTCAAATGATCCTATTGTAGTAGATGAGTCTTTTTCAATCTCTTTTACAGATAATTTAAAATCTTTGTCAGATGAGGTAATTCCATCAATTGCACCGCCCATGGCAATTAATTTTCCACCACGTTTTACCCAGTCCTTTATTTTTTCCTTGTTATAGGAGTTTAGAAAACTATTATACCCACGTCCGTCAGGTAAAATTAAAATATCATAATTGCTAAGGTCAATACGGTCAAAATAATCATGTCCCAATACAGAAATAGGGTAATTAAGTTGTTGTTCAAAAAAGTTCCAAATTTCACCAAAACGCAAAGTAGACGTTGGCTCACCAGAAAGAACGGCGATATTTAATTTCTGAATTACATCTACATAACCAGAGCCGAAATCTTTTCCGCTCTCAACAAAACCTGTATTTGTAGAAATGACATTCTTTGAATTGTTTTCTGAAGCTGAAATAAGGATGTCATTGAAATTCTTAAGGTGCTTATTGTCACTTTTAGTAATAATCAATGTGCCTCTTTCATGGGAAATACCATCTAATGTAAATGGCTTATGGGCAAAACGTACTCGAACTTTGTTACGCAGTAATTCTGCTAGAAATTGAGCATCTTTCATACTGTTCCAATCAGCTAAGTAAGCATAACTGTCCGGTTTTAAAACACCGTATTTAGTACCACTATGAAGAGGTGCGGATTTAGCTACACTGGTTTCTGAAGCTATCGCGTCTAAACCATAGGCATAGGGTAAAGACCATGCGGTGATATCATAGGTAACCGAGTCGCTTAACTTTGCGGTGGGCTCGAACAGTACTTTTACCAAGGTGCTTTTTGGTTGGTTTGTAGAAATGACCAAACTTTTATTAGTACTTTTAATTGAGCCAGATTTACCGGTGGCATAGTTGTACCCTTTAAAGGTACTATTGGTACCTGCTTGAAATTCAATTTCATGTTTACTCAATAAATCTGCTAAAGCCTCTATTTTATCGGGGTTACCGTTCATCACATAAGTGTTGTATTTAAAATTTTTGTCACGGTAAAATTTCTTGAACTCATCATTCAATTTAGTAACATTTTTTGAGGCCACTTCAACGGTAGATAAGCCGGTGGTATGATGATGTGCAATTCTATCTTTTAAGGTAAGCGTATCTCCAATACTCGTGATAATGCCAAGTCCGGCACGTCCACTACCACCTTGTTCGTAAGTCATTCCAATTCCACCATTATATGTCGGGTAAGTATCGCCATAGCTTGGGTATAAAAGATCAAAGACTTCTTTAGTAAAATAGAACCATCCATTAGCATCAAAATATTTTGCATGATTCTTGCCAATGGTTTCTTGAAATTCTCTTTGAAAATCTGTAATAACTTCATGAAAAGGTTCAGCTGCAGGAGCAAAGTAATAGGGGTTGTCAACACCTTGCTCATGAAAATCAACATGAACATGGGGTAGCCATTGGTTAAATTGTTTTAGGCGCTGCTGACTCTCAACTTGTGTCAACCATGCCCAGTCTCTATTAAGGTCAAACATATAATGGTTGCTTCTACCGCTCCACCAATTTTCATGATGCTCCTTGCTTTGAGGGTCAACTTGATTTGGCGAGTTTTTAAATTGATTGTACCAGTTTACGTAACGATCTCGTCCATCTGGATTAATACATGGATCAATTAATACAACTATATTTTCCAAATATGCTTTCTTACTTGTGAAAAGGTCGTAAATGGTTTGCATAGATGCTTCTGTGCTAACACTTTCATTGCCATGTACATTGTAGCTCAACCAAACAATAGCTTTGTCCGGAGAACCTTCTCCATGTATACCTTTCATATGCTCTTCCCTAATTTGATCTAGGTTTTGCATGTTTTCTTCAGTAGAAATGGTTGCCAATAACAAAGGTCTTCGTTCATTGGTTTTTCCATATTCAATAAGTTTCATGCGCTTAGGTTCGGCCTTTGCCAAATATTGATAGTAATCTACTACCTCATGGTGTCTTGTAAATTGAGTGCCAAGTTCGTAGCCTAAAAACTCTGAGGGCGATTTTAATTGAGCTAGCCCTAAAAACGGAATAAATAGTAATGCAATGCGTAAAGTTAGTTTCATATAGGTTTGTTTGTGTTCTGAGTCAGCCAAATCTATTAAAATAAATGCAAATTGTACCTTATCTAATCTGTAATTCACCGAGTAAACAGGTATTTAACAGTACCGGTAATTAACTTATATTTAGGAAATGTAAAACGAAAGGGTTTTATATTTACCAAGATTTTAATTTTTCTATGGATATTGACTGTTTGCCCTTAGTAAAAACGGGCTATTTTTCGAAATTAATTTGCGATTATGTTGCCGCAGATACTAAGCTTAAACCATTGTATAATCGTTTTCCGAATATAGATGGGTTCAAAGGGCAAATAGAAGAAAAGGGTAAACAATTTACCCAATCGCAAAGAAGTGTATTGTTTAGCTCGTTGATAGAACAGTATAAAGGAATCAACGTTTCTAAGCAAACCAATGTTAATATTGAGCTTTTAAAGGAGAAAAATACATTTACGGTAGTTACTGGCCACCAGTTGAATTTATTTACAGGTCCGCTTTACTTTCTTTATAAGATTATTTCTACCATAAACCTTACCAAAGAATTAAAAAAAGAATTTCCGGATCAAAACTTTGTACCGATCTATTGGATGGCCACTGAGGATCATGATTTCGATGAAATCAATTATTTTAATTTCAAAGGACTAAAATTTCAGTGGAACAAAGAGGCTTCTGGAGCTGTAGGTCATTTGCCTACGGAAGGATTGGAAGAGGTTTTTGCCCTTTATTCTAAAACTATTGGTGATAGTAAAAATGCCCAAGTATTAAAAGAATTATTTGAAAGTGCCTATTTAAAGAATGATACCCTGACCGATGCAACTCGCTTTTTAGCGAACGAAATTTTTAAAGACTACGGTTTGGTAATTGTTGATGGTGATGATGTTGAGTTGAAGAAATTGCTTGTACCATACATGAAAAAAGATATTTTTGAGCAAACAGCTTTTAAGAAAGTATCTGAAACTATAGAGGAAATTACCCAAATATCTTCTGATTACCCTGTACAAGTAAACCCACGTGAAATCAATTATTTCTATTTAAAAGATGGTATTAGGGAAAGGCTAGTGGAAAGTAAGGGAAAATATGCCGTTAATGATACTGCCATAACTTTTACGAATGAGGAGTTGGTGAGTGAAATGGAAAATTTTCCAGAAAGATTTTCTCCCAATGTTATTGCCAGGCCTTTATACCAAGAGGTTATTTTACCCAACCTTTGTTATATAGGCGGCGGCGGAGAAATTGCATATTGGTTAGAATTGAAGGCTTCATTTGACGCCATGCAAGTAACGTTTCCTATTTTATTGGTCAGAAATTCAGCTTTGATCATTACCGAGAAACACGCCGATAAATTAGAGCGAATGAATATTTCCAAGTCAGATGTATTCTTGAGCCAGAATAGCTTGATCAATAAAAAAATTCGTGAAATCTCTAATATTGATATTGATTTTGCTCCACAGAAAAAATTGTTGGAAGAGCAATTTAAAGAAATGTATGCGCTTGCAGAAAAAACAGATAAGTCGTTTTTAGGCGCGGTAAAGGCTCAAGAGGTAAAACAGAAAAAAGGCTTGGATGCCTTGGAAAAAAGGTTGCTCCAAGCGCAAAAAAGAAAATTGAAAGACCATGTAGTTCGCATGACCGAACTGCAGAATGAAATTTTTCCGAATCAATCTTTACAAGAAAGACAATTAAATTTTTCTGAGTTTTATTTAGCATATGGTGAAGCATTGTTACCAATGCTATTTAAGGCGTTAGAACCTTTGAGTTTAAATTTTACGGTCATCACCCAAAAGTAAATAATGGGTAAAGGCAAAGCGCTACATAAGATAAACGTACTTGCTATATTATCCTTTATTGCCATTACGGCAATTACTTTTTTCAAAAGTGCGTTAGAATTAGAAGACGCGGAGCAGGCTTATTATTCTCAGTGGTTACGTTGGGGTTATGATGATCAGCCACCCTTTTATACGTGGTTACAGTATGGTTTTAATACTGTTTTTGGTGTGGGCAAATTGGCATTCTCTTTACTTAGGGCTGTCTTGTTTGCAGGAACATTGTTATTACTTTACAGATTTTCAGGATTACGTATTAAGGAGGCGGATACATCTAAATTGGCTGTTCTGGCATTGGTTTTAATACCTGTATATATAGATTTTACTTTTCGTAGACTCTCGCATACAAGTTTACTTTGTTTATGTGTAGTTGCCTCTTATTATAGTATACAGCTATTGTTAGCGCGTAAATCTATTTTAAATTATCTTTTGCTTGGATTGGTTTTAGGTGTAGGTATAATGTCTAAATACAATTATGCATTCTTTCTGGTGACTTTTGCCATGGTCACTTTGTGGGATAAAGAATTGAGAGCTATCGTTTTCAACCCAAAAATACTATTGTCGGTTTTAGTGTCCGTTCTATTGGTTGGTCCTCATGTATATTGGTTATTGGGTCCAGATGAATATCAATCTTTTCTAACCTCTAGTATAGAAGAAAAAATAGGAAAAGAACAAGCTCAATCGGGTTTTTCAATGCTACCCTTTATTGTCTATTTAAAAGGCTTGTTTGCTTTGATGTTTCCTGTTATCGCCATAATCAGTATAGGCTACTTCTCTAAAAATTTAAGTTTTAATAAACTTGGAATCAATTGGTTTTTTAAAATGTTAATTACGCAATTACTGGTATTGGGTTTGTTTTTTCTCATTTTTCAAAGTCAGAAAGTGGAGACCAGATGGTTGCTGCCACTTTTTATTCCTTTTGTAGTTCTACTGCTGGAAATTGTTGATTTAAAGAATAGTAAGAAATTAGTTACTGTTGGGTATTGGGTTTTTATATTGGTTATAGGTATACAAACCATAAGAACACCAATAGAAAAGGTGATGAAAATACCTTCATCTGTACATTTTGGTTTTGAGCCAGTTGCCAGTAAGTTGAGCAAGAATTATAATACTTATCATTGGGTGCTACCTAATGTTACTTATGCCGGTAATGTGCGTTTACTACATCCAGAGCAAACCATACTTTCTGCAGATGATTATTCGTTAACCGCATTGGAATTGCAGCATGAGGGGGAAGTTGAAATAACGATCGGCCCATCTGTGGAAAAACAGACCACACCTGTAGATAGTCTCATTGGTTTTGGGAAAGAAAAAGAAAATCTATATTTCTATATCAATTAAGGAACTAGGAATTCCCCCTTCCACATGTCATCGGTCTTTGAGAAAAGAGCCCTAATATGGTTAGGTCTTTTAAGTTTTAGATATTCAATTTTAGTTGGAAAAATATCGATTATGGTGAAATGGTTTTTGTCTTCTACATATTCCACATGGTCAGGATTCTTAATTGCTCTGCCCGGGCTAGTTTCTGTGATGTAATCTTTTCTGCTATTGGGCTGAATATTTTGCCAAGTTGATTTTAATCTTTCGGTATTTGTTACTATTTCAGCAGTACCTTCAACTTTTAACTGCATCATTTTTTCAGGATGGTATAAAAGCAAACTAACTTGGTTATTTACATGAATATGATTTATTTTTTGGGTTCGGCTATCGGTATAAATAGTTAAACGTAAATTTTCGGTCACCTCACGTAGTACTACGGTACGCAGTCTTGCAATAGATTCATTGCCGGTAGTTGCCATTGTAATGAATCTAAATGGGTGCCCTCTTTCAATTACACTTTTTTTGATCTCAATACATAACTCTTCAAAAAATGAACCTGTCATTGTGGTAATTTATTTAATAGTAAAAATAAATGAAAAATAGGGTAGGGTAATGGTTTAGTTAGTTGTTATAAAGATAATAGCTATGAAAAAGAAATTGAAAAGGTTCAATTTTTAGCTTTTGGTTTAATTTGGTTTTTGATTTATTTAAAAGCTCGGGGTGGTTTCCGAGCTTTTTTTTTTTTTGGATTCTTTGTAAGGTATTAAAAATACGTGCGACCAATGTGCAGAATACTGATTGCTATGAAAAAGAAATTTTAAAGTATTCGGTTTGATAATTGGTTGATTAAAAAGCCCGGGTGATTACCGGGCTTTTATATGTTTAAATGATTGATAAGAGAAGTAAATTGCTCTTAACCAGATCGGTAAAAAGAATCGATTAAAGCACTACTATCATTTAACTTTATATTCTAAACGCATAGTTATTGATGCGGTCTTATTTTTAGAAGAGGTGTTATAGGCACCGCCCCAACTATAGTCTTCTCCAGAATTTTGACCGGTTATTTGAAAAACACCCATATTGGCAGAGACCAGGTCACCTAAATTACTACCTGCATTTTCGGCAATTTTCTCTGCACGTATTCTGGCATCCTCTGTTGCTTTGGAAATCATCTCAATTTTAAGGTCTGCCAATTTTGTATAATAGTACCTTGGGGGCAGTGAGTTAAACTGAACACCTTTATTTAAAAGTTCGGTAATTTCTCTAGAAACACCTTCTATTAAAGCTACATCTTCAGATTCTATTTTTAAAGTTTGTACAAGTTGGTAACCTTTAAAAATATTGCCAACGTAATTTCCATTTTCATATTGGTTGTCTCGCATTTCTGTAGTTTGAACACTATTAAAAATAATGCTCTTAGTATCAATGCCCTTAGATGTTAAATATTCTCGAACAATTTCCTTGTCTTGGTTTAATTGGTCGAAAGCTGTTTTTAAAACAGTGCTATTGGTAGAAAATTGACCTTCCCATACAATGAGGTCAGAGGTGAAATTTTCATTGCCCAAGCCTGTAACCGATATCATTTGGGGCGGGTTTGCCCTTTGTATATAAGCGTTGCCTAAAAAATATGCAGCAATGACAATTGCCGCTCCAAAAATAATTGCACTAATGTGTTTCATGAAAAATATTTAAATCGAGTCTAAATATATAAAAAGATACTTTTCAAGAACGGTCAATTTGCTATTTTTGCCCATGCAAAATAAAGTCCTAATACTAGATTTTGGTTCTCAGTACACCCAATTGATTGGAAGACGCGTACGTGAACTAAACATTTTCTCCGAGATTAAACCTTATAATAAATTACCAAAAGACCTTTCTGAGTATAAAGCGGTAATACTTTCTGGATCGCCCTTATCGGTTAGGGGTGAAGATGCCGTTCACCCAGATCTGTCTGAAATTAGAGGTAAAAAACCATTATTGGGCGTTTGTTATGGCGCGCAGTATTTGGCACACTTTAATGGTGGTAGTGTAGAAAAATCGAATACACGGGAATATGGTCGTGCAAACCTTAGCTTTGTTAAGGAGAACGAACCATTTTTTGATAAAGTAGATGCAGGTAGCCAAGTGTGGATGAGCCATGCCGATACCATTAAGCATTTACCAGAAAATACAACTCTATTGGCAAGTACGCATGATGTTGAAAATGCCGCTTTCAAATTTGAAGGCGAAGAAACATATGCTATTCAGTTTCACCCAGAAGTGTATCATTCAACAGATGGAAAACAGGTGCTGGAAAACTTTTTAGTGCATATTGCCGGGATGGAACAGACTTGGACGCCAGATGCCTTTGTTGATAAAACAGTAGCTGAATTAAAGGCGAAAATAGGCGATGAAAAAGTAATCTTAGGACTATCCGGTGGTGTAGATTCTTCTGTTGCAGCTGTTTTATTACATAAGGCAATAGGTAAAAACCTGCACTGTATATTTGTAAATAACGGACTTTTAAGAAAGAACGAGTTTACCGATGTACTTAAGCAGTATGAGGGAATGGGCTTAAATGTAAAAGGTGTAGATGCTTCGGCACGCTTTTTGGGTGATTTAGCAGGAGAAAGCGATCCAGAAACTAAGAGAAAAACAATAGGTAGGGTTTTTATTGAGGTTTTTGATGATGAATCTCATTTGGTAGAAAACGCAAAGTGGTTGGCACAAGGTACTATTTATCCAGATGTTATAGAATCGGTTTCGGCAACTGGCGGACCTTCACAAACAATAAAGAGTCATCATAATGTAGGTGGTTTGCCAGATTTTATGAAATTAAAAGTGGTAGAACCTTTAAAGATGTTATTTAAGGATGAGGTAAGAAGAGTAGGTGCTAGCTTGGGCATAGATAAAGCTTTGTTGGGTAGGCATCCTTTTCCAGGTCCTGGTCTGGCAATTCGTATTCTTGGAGATATCACTCCAGAAAAAGTGGCTATTTTGCAAGAGGTGGATGCTATCTTTATTGACGGGTTGAAAAAATGGGGACTATACGATAAGGTGTGGCAAGCCGGTGCTATGTTATTGCCCGTTAACAGCGTAGGTGTAATGGGAGATGAACGTACCTATGAAAAATGCGTGGCACTTAGGGCCGTGGAAAGTACAGATGGTATGACCGCCGATTGGGTGAACTTACCTTATGAATTTCTACAAAAAACATCAAATGATATCATTAATAAAGTCCCTGGCGTTAATCGTGTCGTATATGATATAAGTTCTAAACCGCCAGCAACAATTGAATGGGAATAGTATGAAATATATATTTAATCAAGTTTACATTATTTGGGCATTTTGCGTATTGGTCTCTTGCACTGCAATGGCTCAGAAATTTAATACACATGAGGTTAAAAGAGGAGAGACCTTAGAAAGTATTTCTAAATTATATGGGGTTTCTACTGAAAGTATTTTGCAGTACAATAAAGAGATAAAAACCGGTCAGGATTTAAGACCTAATACTATATTGGTAGTACCAAGTGCAAAAGTTGCGACTAAGCCGGCAAACACTCCTACCAAAAATATTACAGAGATTGCACAAGATGCAGAAAATTCTAGAGAGCCAATAGGCTATACAGAGCACCGTGTTAAGAAAAGGGAAACCATTTTTGGCATTACCCAAATGTATAATATTACCGAGGATGAATTAAAAAAATATAATCCGGTTTTATATGCCTCGCCCCTTCAGAAAAAGATGGATCTGCGTATTCCTAAATATGCCGCTCCAAAAGTTGAAGATGTGGGTATGAACGATGAAGATTTTGAAAAATACATTGTTGCCGCAAAGGAAACCAGATGGAGTATAGCACATAAATATGGCATTACCATAGATAGCATGTTGGTTTTAAATCCTGGGCTATCAAAGTCGGACAATTATTTATCTGAAGGTTATGAATTGGTTATGCCTAAAATAGCCGGTAGTACGGTAAAGAATCAGGTAACCCAATTATACACCTCTTATACGGTACCTGCAAAGATGAATTTTTATCGTTTAGAGAAAGAATTTGGAGTAAAATCAGATGAAATAGTGCGCCTTAATCCAGAAATTACAGAACGTGGTGGGTTAAAAGAGGGTATGGTTATTCGTATACCTGAACAAAAGGTAGAAACTGGTGATATTAATACGGACAACTATATTTTTTATGAGGTTAAACCAAAGCAAAACGAGTTTAGGCTGACTAGAAAATTTGACATGACCTGGGCAGAGCTAACCCAATTGAACCCTGATTTAAAAGATGGCTTAAAGGCAGGCATGGTACTTAAGTTGCCAAAAGATAAAGTAGGTGATTTTGAAGTGAAGAATGCTCTGGTATTGGATAAAGTGAATTTATTGGATAGCATTAATGTTGCCGTAAAGCCAAAAGTACTGTTCATGTTGCCATTTAGATTGGACAAGGTGAATTTGGCGGATAAGGAAAGCGCTGAAAAAACAATTGATTCTAGAAGAGATATGACCGTTAGTTTAGGTCTGTATTCCGGTGCATTGGTAGCCATAGATTCGTTAAAGTCTTTAGGAGTATCAATAGATGTGAAAACGGTTGATAATCAATTGGATTTAGGTAAGACAAAACAACTATTGCAAGCAGAACAATTAGGTGGTTATAGTGCGGTTTTTGGTCCTTTGGACAATCCTTCATTAAAAGAGACCGCAGTTCAAGCTTCTAGATATAACGTTCCGGTATTGGCGCCGGTAACGGCAAAAAGCGATTTAAGTTTAGAAAATGTGTTCTACTCTTATACGGATGAAGAGGTATTGTGGAAACATATGTTAGACTATGTTGAAAACAATCATACAGATGAAACACTTTTGATCATAGCAGATGAAGATAATAAAAAGGAAAAAGATGCTATTATAGAAAGATTTCCATCTGCAAAAGTGGTAGTCGTAAAAGAAGAGGAGAAAAATATTGGTATTAACAGAGATAAACTACAGACACTGCTATCTGACCAAGTACCTAATTGGGTTTTTGTAGAATCTGATAATTATAAGTTGATTTCAAGTATAGTCTCCATATTAAATTCATTTAATAATACTGCCTTTGATCCTTTGGTGGGTAAAGATAAAGTTAGTGTTCGCATGTTTACAACAGACATGAACTCTGCGTTTGAAAATGATGTGATTTCCAATACACATTTATCAAATTTAAAGTTCACTTACCCTTCAGTGAATAAAGAGGTTGCCAATAGTTCTTTTGTAGATAGGTATAGAAAACGCTTTGGTGATGATCCCAATAAATATGCGGTAAGAGGTTTTGATCTTACCTATGATTTGTTGTTGAAATTAGCTTATAAAAACAACTTGTTGGAAGCTTCTAGATTCATAGGTGAAACAGAATACAATGGTAATAAGTTCAATTACCAAAGAAAAGGTGTTGCGGGCTATTATAATCAATCGTCATATATAATGATGATGGATGATTTAAGAATTAAAACATTAGAATAAAATGACATCAAAAGTAACGTATAACGGTGGTCTTAGAACTGAATGTGTTCATTTAAAGTCCAACAATTCTTTTGTGACCGATGCTCCCGTTGATAACAATGGTTTAGGAGAGGCTTTTTCACCAACTGATACCGTAGCTACGGGCTTGGCAAGTTGTATGTTGACTATGATGGGTATTAAGGCAAACGGGTTAGAGGTAGACTTGAAAGGGACTACGGCATCCGTAACTAAGCATATGGCGGCCTCACCTAGAAGAATTTCTAAAATAGAGGTTGAAGTTCATTTGCCGGAACAAGTTTCTGAAAAGGATAGAAAGATATTGGTGCATACTGCAAATACATGCCCGGTACATTACAGTTTACACCCGGATATTGAAAAAGTAATCACCTATTATTGGGATTTGTAAAAAGAACATATCATATTTTTTGGCTTTTGATCGTTTTGTGCATTGCTTCTGTTCAAGGTCAAGAGGAAGTTGAATGGTCACCGGAGTTTAGGTTTACTTGGAAAGATTTTAAAGGCAAGGTTCCGTCCGGTAGTGGTGCAGCAGCTACTACGGCCAGTGGAATTAGTTATGATTTTTCTACATTTTATGAAAACGGGGAAATGCAGGTGGACTTTAATGTATACGCATATTTTTACCCCACAAAATCTTGGTATAAACCAAAAATATGTAATGATGTAACATTATTGCATGAGCAGTTGCATTTTGATATTACGGAGCTATACGCACGTAAATTAAGGGTAAAGTTGGCAAATGCCACTTTCACCGATAATGTTAAGGAAGAGGTTCGTAAATTGTATAGGTCAACCATTAGGCAGTTGAACGATTTTCAGAATAAGTACGACGCAGAGACCAATTACTCCAGAAATTTGCCTGTTCAAGAAAGATGGGTGAAAGAAATAGGGGAGGCACTTGACCATTAGAGATCAGTATAAATTAAAAAGCACCTTTATATTCAAGGTGCTTTTTATTTTTTGGATATGAGTGTTTTTATATGTCGCAAATAGTGACACCTTGCTTTAAGGCATCTAATTTATTTTCCCAACTAGGTACAAACTCTTGTGCAACATGACCCTTATAACCTGTTTTCAAAATAGCTTTCATGACTGCAGGATAGAAAATTTCTTGGGTTTCATCTATTTCATGTCTGCCAGGGTTACCTCCTGTATGGTAATGACCATAATATTGATGGTAGTTTTCAATATTTCTTATAATATCGCCCTCCATTATTTGCATATGGTAAATATCATATAGAAGTTTAAAATGTTCAGATCCAATAGCCTCACAAAGAGAAACGCCCCATTCGGAATTGTCGCACATATAATCTTTGTGGTTTACTTTACTGTTCAATAATTCCATTTGAAGAACAACACCATGTTTTTCTGCCAAAGGCATTAGCCTCTTTAATCCGGTTGCACAATTGCGCAAACCTACAAGGTCGTCCATTCCGTTTCTGTTACCGCTAAAACAAATTAAGTTGGTGTAGCCAGCTTCAGCAACAAGGGGAATTACGCGTTCGTAATCAGCAATAAGTTCATCGTGTAAAGAAAGGTCGTTAAAACCTTTTTCAATACCCATACCTGCTCCCCAGCACATAGATGCATGAATATTGTATTTTTTTAGAAGAGGAAATTCTTCTGGTCCAACTAGATCAATCGATCTAATGTCAAGTTCCACTAAGCTTTTAAGAAAATCTTCAAAAGGAATACTGCCGTAACACCAATAACAAACACTATGGTTTATATTGTATTTTAATTTAGCCTTAATGTCAGGTTTGGTGTTGTTTGCCACTGCGGCAGATGTAGTTAAGAAACCAACAGAGGCAGCCGCTGAGGTTCCAATAAAATTTCTTCTTTTCATGTTGTTTTGAGATGTTGATTTTTTAAAGATAATTTTTTTACATTTAATAATGGAAATAATTCCCGATAAGGAAAAATTAATAGAGCTGGCACATTATAGGATGCCATTTGGTAAATATAAGGGCAGGTACTTGGTAGATTTACCAGAACCCTATTTGGTGTGGTTTCAACAAAAAGGGTTTCCTGATGGTAAATTGGGAGATTTGTTGCGATCTATGCTAGAAATCAAAACAAACAGCTTAGAATCGGTAATTCGAAAAATACAAAAACATTTTCCTAAGGAAACCCGTTAAGTTCTATCCTCAATTTGTAACTTTGTCTCCCGTAACATAGAATTCGATACATGGCACAAACCAAATACATCTTCGTTACGGGAGGCGTTACTTCTTCGTTAGGAAAGGGCATTATTGCTGCATCTTTGGCGAAATTACTGCAATCTCGCGGATACAAGACTACAATTCAAAAACTAGATCCTTACATTAATGTAGATCCAGGAACCTTAAACCCTTATGAGCATGGCGAGTGTTATGTAACTGATGATGGTGCGGAGACCGACTTGGATTTGGGTCACTACGAGCGTTTCTTAAACGTACGTACCTCACAGGCAAACAATGTTACTACGGGTAGAATTTACCAAAGCGTAATTGAAAAAGAACGTAGAGGAGAATTTTTAGGTAAGACCGTACAGGTAGTTCCGCATATAACCAATGAGATAAAAGAACGTGTGCAGTTGCTAGGCAATAGTGGCGATTACGACATTGTAATTACAGAAATTGGTGGTACTGTAGGTGATATAGAATCATTACCATACATAGAAGCGGTTAGACAGTTACTTTGGGAGTTGGGTGATGATAATGCCATAGTAATACATTTAACCTTGGTACCTTTTTTATCTGCGGCTGGCGAGTTAAAGACAAAGCCAACACAGCACTCTGTTAAGACTTTAATGGAAAGCGGTATTAAAGCCGATATTTTGGTATGTAGAACAGAGCATGAGATTTCTAATGAAATTAAGGATAAGTTAGCACTTTTCTGCAATGTCAAGCGCGAAGCGGTAATACAAAGTATTGATGCATCTACTATTTATGATGTTCCATTATTAATGCAAGAAGAAGGTTTAGATACCGTAACATTGCAGAAATTGGCATTGCCAAATACCGTAGAACCGGATCTTACTCGTTGGAATGAGTTTTTGGTAAGGCATAAAAACCCTAAGAACGAGGTTACTATTGGTTTGGTTGGTAAGTATGTTGAGTTACAAGATTCTTATAAATCAATTTTAGAGGCATTTATACACGCTGGAGCATCAAATGAGGTTAAGGTGAATGTAAAATCGGTACATTCTGAATATATAACCGAAGATAATTACAAAAACAAGCTTAAAGGATTAGATGCTATTTTAGTAGCACCTGGTTTTGGTGAGCGAGGTATAGAAGGTAAGGTAAAGGCTGTTGAATTTGCTCGCGTAATGCAAATACCGTTTTTAGGTATTTGTTTAGGTATGCAAATGGCGGTCATAGAATATGCACGCAATGTTTTAAAACTTGCAGATGCAAATTCAACCGAGATGGATGAGAACACTCCTGATCCGGTTATTAGTATTATGGAAGAGCAAAAAACTGTAACCGATAAAGGAGGTACAATGCGTTTAGGTGCTTGGAATTGTGATTTAAAGGACGGTAGCTTAGTGAAGAAAATGTATGAAGGTGCTTCTCAAATATCTGAACGTCACCGTCATAGATATGAATTTAATAATGCATATTTAGAGCAATTGGAAAATGCCGGACTTTTAGCAACTGGTTTTAACAAGGAGACCAATTTGGTTGAAATTGTGGAGTTAAAAGATCATCCATGGTTTATAGGTGTGCAATATCACCCAGAATACAAAAGTACGGTTGCCAATCCGCATCCATTATTTGTAGGTTTGGTAAAGGCAGCTTTAGACCATAAAAAGGCACAAAGTAATGCCACATTGGCATAAACTTCATATTTGGGCATATATTTGCAATCTTAAAAAATTCAAAATAGACCCAATTAATTAGAAACACCACATGGAAGAAAAGAAATTTGATGTACAATCCATCATAGGCTTTGTGCTTATTTTTGGAATACTCGTCTTCATGTTTTACCAAAACAGACCTACTCCAGAAGAGTTGGCGGCAGAAAAGGCAAAACAAGAGCAAGTAGAAGCTGCGAAGGCATCAGAAAATTTAGAAACAGAGACTGTAGGTAGCAATGAACCACAGTTAGATTTACAAGATTCTACAGCAGTTGCCAATTACCAAGGTAAATTAGGTGCATTTGGGTTTACAAAACCATCTAATGATATTACCACCTTGGAGAATGATGTTCTTTTGTTGAAAATCAGTAATAAGGGTGGGCAGATCGTAGAGGCGAAAATGAAACAGTACGTTACTTATGATTCTGTGCCGGTTTATTTGGTAAAAGATGGTAACGCTTCTTTCGCATTAGATTTCTCTACATCTGACAACAGGGTGTTGAATACGGCAGATTTGTATTTTGAGCCATCAATGTCAAATGATAATGGCAATCAAGTTTTGTCGTTGAAAGCAAAGACTTCAAACAATCAATATTTGGAGTATAGGTATGTCATGAAACCAAATGATTATTTGGTTGATTTTATGATTAAATCCAAAGGATTGGATAACGTCATTAGTGCAAGTAAACCTGTAACGTTAGATTGGAAGTTAAAAGGTATTCGTCACTCAAAAAGTATTCAATATGAAAATAGGTATACACGTTTGACCTATAATCATGAAGATGGTAAAATTAGCAAGTTATCTGAAGGAAGTGATGATGAGGAAACCGAAGAGGATATAAAATGGATTTCTTACCGTCAACACTTTTTCTCAAGTATATTAGCAGCAGATGTACCATTTAAAAATGGAGATTTGACTTCGGTTAACTTGGTAGAGGAAGAAAGTAGAACCTTTGGTTTTACAAAAGAATATGCATCTGCGTTACCAGTGGACTTGGAAGGCGGGGAAATTTCTAAAGATTTACATTGGTATTTTGGTCCAACAGATGTAGATACCCTTTCAAAGTATGAAGATTTGGGTCTAGATGATTCCATTCCTTTTGGGTGGGGTATTTTCGGTATGATCAATCGTTATGTGTTTACACCATTCTACGGTCTTTTAAGCACGTATTTTCCTTATGGTATAGCAATTGTGATCATGACGATATTGGTACGTTTGGCAATGTCGCCTGTAACATATAAATCCTACTTGTCACAAGCAAAAATGAAGGTGTTGAAACCTGAAATTACTGAGCTTGGAGAGAAATACAAGGATAATGCCATGAAAAAGCAACAAGAAACCATGAAGCTTTATGGTAAGGCAGGGGTAAGCCCCATGAGCGGTTGTATACCAGCGGTTATTCAAATGCCGATATTCTATGCACTTTTCATGTTTTTTCCAACATCGTTCGCATTACGTCAAAAATCATTTTTATGGGCAGATGACCTTTCTTCTTTTGATACTATTTATCAATTCCCAGAAGGATTCTCCATTCCATTCTACGGTGATCACGTGAGTCTGTTTCCTATATTGGCATCTATAGCTATTTTCTTTTATATGATGATGACTACAGGACAGAATATGCCAACTCAACCAGGTATGCCTAACATGAAATTTATCATGTACTTAATGCCATTTATGATGTTGTTTTTCTTTAACAACTATGCAAGTGGATTGAGTTTGTACTACTTCGTTTCTAACTTGATTACTATTGGTATTATGCTGGTCATTAAGAATTTTATACTTGATAATGATAAAATTCATGCCCAGATACAGGAGAATAAGAAGAAACCTAAAAAGGAAAACAAATTCCAAAAGAAAATGCGCGAGATGATGGAACAAGCAGAAGCGCAAAAGAAGAACTAATTTTATTGTTCTATATAAAATGAAAAGCCCTTTCAAATTTGAAAGGGCTTTTGCCATTAAATAGAGTTGGTTTGGTAAGATTTGGGATGGTAAAGATGTAATTAAATTTAAGTTCAATAAAAAGTTAGTTGTAAAGGGTGGCTTATTGTATGTTAAAATAGTCTGTACTGATGTTAGTCATTTTATGGCATAAAAAAACCTTCCCATAAAGGAAGGTTTTTAAATTTGGTGAATGGCGCTAGCTTATTACAATGCATCTAAAGCTGCTTGTGGCAAAAGAACCTTGTTAATAACGTGTACAACACCGTTGCTAGCTTCAACATCGGCAATGATAACAGAAGCGTTATCTTCGCTCGCATCTTCAACGTGTACTGTTCCATCTTTAATGTTAATACCTACATTTTCACCTTGTACGGTTGCAATAGTTTGCCCGTCACTTAAATTCGTAGAAAAAGCAGCTGTTCCAGAAACTACGTGAAAAGTTAAAATAGTAGTCAATAATTCTTTTTCGGCTTCGGTATCAAAATCCGCAAGGCTATTATAATCCTCTCCTAAAGAATCTAGTAATGCTGTGAAGGCATCATTAGTTGGGGCAAATACTGTAAAGGGACCATCCCCGTTTAAGGTTTCTACCAAACCAGCATCTGCTTGCACCAGAGCATCTACCAATAAGCTTAGGTCGTCTGTAGCTGCTGCAGTATCAACAATGGTTTTCAATTGTAAGCTCATAACAAAGTCTATTGCCGCTTGTGGTAATAAGACTTTATCAATAGTATGTGCAACACCGTTAGATGCCATAATATCTACTGCGGTAATATTTGCGTTGGTATCGGAAGCATCACCGATTACGAATGGATCCCCAGAAGAAATTATTTCAACGCTGTTGTTTTCAAACGCCGTTGCAACCTGTCCTGCAGCCAAATCTGTAGATTTTACTTCAGAGGCAATAACGTGAAATAATAAAATATTTTTTAATAAGTCAATTTCTTCATCTGTATCAAAATCATCAATGCTATTATAATCGTCGCCTAAAACCTCTAACAATGCTACAAAGGCATCATCTGTAGGTGCAAATACGGTAAATGGTCCATCAGAACTCAAAGTAGCGGCTAAATCAGCCTTAATTACCGCTGCCTCTAAAAGGGATAAAGGTTCGGTAGCTACAACAATATCCACCAATGTGCCATTCTCTTCAGGCATTTCCTCTCCGTTCAAAGCATCTATAATAGCTTGTGGTAGTAATACTTTATCAATAACGTGAACCACTCCATTACTGGCCTCTACATCTGCAATAACTACTTTAGCATCAATTTCAGTGGCGTCATCGATGAAAACATCACCATCAATATTAATGGTTAAATCTTCACCTTGTACTGTAGTCACCATCATACCGTTGGACAATTCGGTAGAGTTGGCAGCTACACCTGCAACTACATGATAAGTTAATATTGAAGTTAAGATCGCTCTCTCTTCGTCCGTATCAAAATCTGCCAAAGTATCAAAATCATCTAATTGGTTCAATAGTTCGGTAAAGGCATCATTAGTTGGTGCAAAAACGGTAAATGGACCGTCGCCACTTAATGTGCCTACTAAATCAGTGCCTTCTGAGTTGTCAGCAGTAGTAAGGGCAGAAACTAATGAGGTAAGCGCATCTTTCGCCTGAGCTGTCTCTACAATGTTCATTTCGTTTGGTGTCATAGGTGTTACACCGTCATCATCATCACTACATGACCATGTAACTATGGAAATGGTGAGTACTAGTAAAAAATTTCGTAATCGTAACATTTTTTTCATAACTGTGTTTTTAAGGATTGTTCAATTAAATATGGAAGATGTTTAACATTAATGGCAATAAAATACATATATGGTAGTAAAACATCTACAATGCTAAAAATACGATAGTTGCATTTTGTTTAAACAATTTTTAAAAAAGTTTAACAAAATATTTTTAACTCAATAAAATTAGCTGTTAGTACGTAGTTGATCTGAGCTCTTCTTTTTATTAAGATTGTAGGCAGTGAATAAAGAGTATGTGTATTTTTAAATAAATAGACTTTGAATTGAAATTTTGTAATTTTGTTGCGACCAAGATGAAGAGATGAAAAAAGTAGTAATAGGACTTTCTGGAGGAGTAGATTCAAGCGTGGCGGCATACCTTTTAAAAGAGCAAGGTTATGACGTTATTGGCCTGTTTATGAAGAATTGGCATGATGATTCGGTGACGATATCAGAAGAATGTCCGTGGTTAGAAGATAGTAACGATGCCTTGATCGTTGCAGAGAAGTTGGGTATTCCATTTCAAACGGTTGATTTAAGTGCTGAATATAAAGAACGTATAGTTGACTACATGTTCAGGGAATATGAAATGGGGAGAACCCCAAACCCTGATGTGTTATGCAATAGGGAGATCAAATTTGATGTCTTTATGAAAATAGCCATGCAGCTTGGGGCAGATTTTGTAGCTACGGGTCATTACTGTAGAAAAGGCACTATCAAAAATACAGACGGTACCGAAACCTATCAGTTATTGGCAGGGAAAGATGGTAATAAAGATCAGTCTTACTTTTTATGTCAATTATCGCAAGAGCAATTATCAAAAACCTTATTTCCAATAGGGGAGTTGACCAAGCCACAGGTGAGGGAAATTGCCGGAAAAATGAATTTGATCACCGCTGATAAAAAAGATTCTCAGGGTTTATGTTTTATTGGTAAAGTAAGATTGCCTGAATTTTTACAGCAACAATTAAAACCTAAGACCGGTAAAATTGTTGAGGTTCCTGCCGGGTTAGATGCTTATGCACAAATAGCGCCAAGTTTTGATGATAAAAAATCAGAGTTGGCCTACTATGCGGAGAAACCGGTATATCATTTAAATGATGGTAAAGTAGTAGGTGAGCACCAAGGGGCACATTATTTTACCAAAGGGCAACGTAAAGGCTTGCATGTTGGTGGAACAAAAGAACCTTTATTCGTAATCGATACTGATGTTAATGAGAATATCATTTATACAGGTCAAGGTAAGGCACACCCAGGTTTGTATAGAAGAACTTTGTTTGTAAAGGATGAAGAAATACATTGGGTTCGTGAAGATTTAGCTCTGAAAATGGATGAGAAGTTAGAGGTGAAAGCACGAATAAGATACCGACAAGAACTACAGGAAGCTGCCATATATAGAGTAGAAGGTGGTATGTACGTAGATTTTAAGGAAATGCAATCCGCCATTACCGAAGGTCAGTTCGTAGCTTGGTATTTAGAAGATGACCTTATTGGGTCTGGGGTTATTTCTTAAATTTATATGGTGTTATAGGAGGATTAATAATAATCAAAACTGTAACATATTATTCCATAGTAGGTATTACGGAGAATCAATGCTTGCGTTGAAAATTATAGTAACTATTGAATATAATCCTTTGGTGTTTTCCAGGGTAATTTACCTAGCTCATGCAAAATAGAATTTCTGAACTTTTCAAAATAGAATTTCCAATAATTCAAGGAGGTATGATTTGGACCAGCGGATGGCGATTAGCCAGTGCGGTGTCCAATGCTGGTGGTTTGGGAGTTATTGGTGCCGGTAGTATGTATCCAGGTGTTTTACGCGAGCATATTCAAAAATGTAAAAAAGCGACTTCAAAACCTTTTGGAGTGAATATACCGATGTTATATCCTGATATTGATAAATTGATGGATATTATTGTTGAGGAAAACGTCAAGATAGTATTTACATCCGCGGGAAACCCAAAAACGTGGACACCCTTTTTAAAGGAAAAAGGAATTACGGTTGTACATGTTGTCAGTAGTTTAAAGTTTGCTTTAAAGGCACAGGATGCGGGAGTAGATGCCATTGTAGCAGAAGGTTTTGAGGCAGGTGGACATAATGGTCGTGATGAAACAACAACTATGGTTTTAATTCCGGCCGTTAAAGAGAAAATTCATATTCCCCTAATAGCCGCCGGTGGTATAGCAACTGGGAAAGCAATGTTGGCGGCAATGGTCTTAGGTGCAGATGCGGTGCAGGTTGGTAGTAGGTTTGTGGCAAGTGAAGAAGCGTCTAACCACATAAACTTCAAAGAGGTCGTGGTTAAAGCCAAAGAAGGCGATACCCATTTAACATTAAAAGAGCTTGCCCCAGTTAGACTAGTAAAAAATAAGTTCTATAATGATGTACAAAAAGCCTACACTACAGGAGCAACCGTTGAAGAACTAAAAACTCTTTTAGGAAGAGGGCGTGCCAAAAAAGGTATGTTCTTAGGCGATTTAGAAGATGGCGAACTAGAAATAGGTCAAGTATCTGCGTTGATACATGATATAAAACCGGCTGGTGAAATTGTAAAAGATATTATGAGTGAGTTTCAAGAAAGGAAAGCGGAAATTTCTAATTTCTGACATTATTTAAGCAAGTTTCGATAAGCAAATCTATGCCATAGGTTTTATCAAATTCCATGTATGATGTGTCAATTGCTCTTGAAACTGACCATAATTGACTCATTGCATATTGTTCTCTTAATAATTTATTTTGTCTTATTTCTTCAAGGTAAATCTCATCCAAATATTCTAAGTCTTCTAGTATAGAATTTTCTTTTTTTGAAGTCTCAAACTGAGCTAATGTTTTTTTAATTTCTCTTTCAGAATATTCTTGAAGATTAGATTTTAATAGACTTTCAGTATTTGTTTGAAAATTAATTACAGCTAAAAAGGTTTGATCATTTTTATATGCGATAAGTAAACCAATTGCTTTCTCATCTTTAGGCATTATCATTTCTCTTTGGGTTTCATTGCCAACATAAAACGTTTTAGAGTCATTTGTTTTTAAACGATAAAGGCTTTTTATTGAGGTATACATAACATAACCATATACTTTGTCAAAGGTATTTTCATTTGTAACTAAAAACTCTAATGGCGAATATTCCCAATCTTTGGACATTGTTCCTCTGTCAATATTAATCCAACCAGTATCGTTTAGTTCAAAACCATAGCCAGTCATACGATAGGCTTCTCTTTTATTCAATAATGTTTTATAATTATTAACCAATTCTTTAGCCTTTTTTGTTTTCTCATTATTAGCTTTAACGGCTTTGTTACGTTGCTCTTTCAATTCATTTTTAACTAATTGCAACCTCTTCTCATAATAACTTTTTAAAAGCCGTAAGTTTTTATTAGGAACCTTCACTGTAGTCCATTTTTGAGATGCAAATTTTTTAAAATCTTTTTGATAAATATTCTCGTCTAATAAGCTAGCTGCAATACTGTCAAGTTCCCATAAATTCTTATCTAGGTTATGGGTATATATATCAATGATATCTGACCGGCATATTTTGAACATGAGCTTAAGTCTTTCTTCAAATTGTTTTGTGGCAATTAATGTATTTTGAAACTGATTATTTTTTATTGCTTTAATTGCAGCTGGATCAACTCCATAGTTAACTGAATTGTCAAGCTCTGAGTAGTGTGTTGAATCTAATTCTGTTTCATTTACTTTATCATAATAGGATTCGCTAACATTTATATCTGGTACAGTTTCTTTTATAATCTCATTTCCAGTCTTAAAGTATAGGCTATAATATAAACTATCAACGAACTTTTCATTTACTTTCTGGTGATTAAGAAAAGGCATTTCTTTTTCTAAAGTTTCAACAAATCCGTCAGGTAAAAAGTCTAACGTAAATAAATCTAAAGGAATAAGATAATTTTCTATCGGAATTGGATTTACCCAATTCATATTTCCATTTTTATCTCGCAAACCTTTGTAAACAGACATTCCTGATTTTCGATTGGTAGTAGGAATTTCTACATATACAGGCTTTTCAGGATTTACAAATAGTTGTTTGCCTTTAGCAGTTGCATTAAAGTAAATCATTCCATCAGTCTCTAAAAGCTTTCCATCTGATATAGTAGTGAGGTTGCTTAAAATCATCTCATCTATGGTAAGGGCTTCGGTTAATTCTATTTCAACATCATCAGTGACTATATTATTATCAGAATCTAAAAAACTTCCTTTTTGAAATACGATTGTGGTTCCATTCTCGCCAGAAATTACGGTATCATTTTTAGTGTCAATTTTAAAATATTGACTCGAAGTAATAGTATTTTTAAATGGGTCTTCTTGATGATTTTTAACTATTAAATCTGGTTTGGGCTTACATTGAAGAAAAGAAAATAACAAAGCCGAAAAGCCTAAAACTAATAAAATACCTTTTTTCATAAGAGTGGTTTAAAAGTAGGTAATAAGCGTTAAAAGTTTATTTAGAGTAGTGTAGTGCTGTCAATTAACATGCCATAAAAAAAATGAGTATCGATTTTGCGACTTAGAAGATGGCGAACTAGAAATAGGTCAAGTATCGGCTTTAATACATGACATAAAACCAGCTGATGAAATTGTTAAAGCGCTGATGAAAGAGTTTAATGAGAGGAAAGCCGAACTTTCCTCTCTATAGATTAAACTTCTTTATCTTCCCCTTCGATCACCCGCTTTTTGTTTCTCAAAGATCCAAGGTATTCAATAAGATCACGAAGTTCTCTTCTTGAAATCATTCTACCCATTGCTGGCATTGCAGACATGGAATTCTCTCTACTGGCAATTCTCATTAAAGGGACTCTTAAAGGCTCCGCTTCAGAAGTTCTTAGTAGTAATTCTTTGTCATTTTCCTCAATAAGAACACCCTTTACTTTTTGTCCGTCTTTCAACGTAATGGTTACGGTGCCATAGCCCGGTGCCAAACGTATACTAGGTTCTATAAGCGCTTCTAGCAATTGTTGTCTGTTCAGGATATTGCCAATATTGTCCAATTTTGGTCCAACCTCTCCACCAGAGCCATTTACTGAGTGGCAACGTACACATTGTGCCGTGGGATTATTGTTGAATACCGATCTACCGGCCCACCAATTTCCGCCATAAAGTGTTTCTTGAAAAGAATCGGCAGAATATCCAGCCTCCTTAAGTTTGTCTAATTGAGCTATTAATTTTGGGTTTTCGGTTGCGTTTACAGATTCCATTAAATCTAATAATATACCCTGTTTAAGTTGGTCTTTACTGGCTTTATTAATTAGGCTAGATAGTAATGCATTACTATTCTCTACAGGTAGGTCACCTAAAACATTTAACATTCTCTGTTGTTCAGATATAGAGCCTCTTTTAAAAATAGGGTCTACAATGCTAGGAAGTTTTTCTTTAGGTATATTTAATTGCGCCAATAGACCTACGGCTGCTGTTCTTACTTCTTCATTGCTGTCTTTCATACCAATGGACATGGCAGTTTCCATTTGTTCGAATTTTAATTGACCAAGACTGTTTAGTACTGTAGCACGTACCTCTGCTGATTTGTTATATTTAAAAATAGAGAATAACTCATTGTTATAATCGGTAATACCCACTGCGCTCAATGTCTTAGAAATACCAATTAAAATTTCAGGTTGGCGTTCCTTTAAAAATGAAGGAATATCTTTTCTGATCTTCTCTTCTAGTTGACCGTTTTGCCTAATTATTTCTCCTCTATATCTACCATCTACACGGTCTAAGAGAGAAGGATTGTTCCAAGTTCCTAAGGCGGCAAGAGCCTCGCCACGTAAGTCGCTAGAAACACTTTTACGCTTTGCAAAATTGATAAGGAAATCTAGTTGTTCATCACCACCAACACGTAAAGCTGCGTTGATCGCTCTTCTTAATAATGGTTCTGAGGTGAATTTCTCATTATTAAGGGTAGCTGCCAAAGCCGGCAATGCAGCCTCTATAGAAAGATCGTCGTTTATGGCACGAGCGGCTTCCGTTACTATATACTCATCTTTATCAGATAAAAATATTGAAATATTAGGGTCTTGTAATTTTCTCAAGACAAGAACTGCTGCAATACGCAAACTTCTGTTCTCATTATTGGCAAGCGCTACAATTGGTTCTACTTTTCCTATTCTTGCAAGAGCCAATACGGCGGCATGTCTTAGGTAAAGATCTTGATCATTATTTGTTTCGATCATTGCCAAAAGTGGTTCAATGGCGTTTTCATGTTTTAATCTTCCTAATGCTTGGGCAGCATAGAACTTAACCCGATCGTTCTGGTGGGTGGTCAATGCTATTAAACTATCGGCAGCTTTCCCGTACCTTACATCACCAAGAACTTTTGCACTTTGCGCAACAATTTCAGGATCTTCGTCACTTAATAGATTTAATAAAGGTTCGGCATCATCAACATCTTTTGCCGCAATTTGCCCAATACCCCATATGGCGTGAATACGTGCAAATTGGTTTTCTTCTTCAGTTAAAGCCTTTTCTAAAGCTCTGTATCCCCAAAAAGTTCTTTTGGCAAGTTCAAATTGTGCTTTTTGCCGAATTCTCATATCATCATATGAGAGTAGTTTTATAAGATTATCAGTTTTGTCATCTTCATAATTATGGGTCATTAACCGTTGTGTTTCTAACCTTTCTTGTTCAAGATCATTGGTTTGGTCCGTAACGTCTAATTTCCATACTCTTCCGTAATTTTTGGTTCCCCAACCATTAACCCAATCGGCAAGGTATAATGCGCCATCTGGACCAAAATCAATACCTGTAGGCAATACTCCGGATAAGATAGATTCTTCACTCTTCAATTCAAAAGAGGCACCTTTCGGTTTTAGATCAAAAGACCAAATATGTGATCTGCTGGGGTCACCTACAAATTCTACTAAGAAAAATTTGTCCATCCACTTTTTGCCCAAAGCGGTGCCAGGGTTATATCTCATTCCGGTAGGTCCGTTATGAAAATTCTGAATAGGAGGTATGATATACGCGGCTTGACCATCCCAATGTGGGGTAAAGAGTTTTTCATCCATCCAAACGTTATAACCATTGTTCTTTGGGTCCGTATATTTTCCATACTGCCAATTGGCTCTCCACCCAGCATCTGAACCTTCTACGATATGAACCAGGCGTTCACTTTCTCCCTTATGGTCACCGTCGTTATCAGAAGAAATAATATTTCCGTAAGCATCAAAAACAAACTCATGCGTATTGCGCAGACCGTGAGCAAAAACCTCAAAATTGCTACCATCTGGGTTACTTCTTACAATTACCCCTTCATTTGGGTACTTATGGTTTTCGCCCTCAACGGTAGTAATATTTGCACCAATATCACCAATACCCCAATATATTTTACCATCTGGACCTTCTATGGCACCGGACATACCGTGACCGCTAAATCCTATATGTACGGCAAAGCCCTCTGCAATACTGGTTTTTTCGTCCAAAATTTTATCGTCATTAGTATCTGTTAAGCGATACATACCTGGACCAATACCAACAAAAACATCGTTATCACGTACTAAGAGTGCGCCGGCCACATCATTGATTTCATCGCTAAAATCGTTCATGATCTGGGTAGAAATATCTGCAATACCATCATTGTCGGTATCTTGTAACATCCAAATTTCATCTTGTTCAACGGCAAGATCTTGCCAGTCATGAATGCTATCATTATTAAGGTCAGGTAACCATTCATTTTCTTTACTAAGTTCAGGAGCAAAAGTTTTATGAAGAAAAGCTCTTCTATCTTCCACAGATTCAAGGGAGATGGATTCTGTCATCCAATCTCTATGTCCGCGAATATCAAATTCTGAGTTTTTGGCTCTGTTAGTACGTGTAATGTATACATTGCCTTCATTGTCAATATCAAGTGCAATGGGGTCTGGAGCTAAGGAATCTGAAGCCCAAAGACTTAGTTCTAGTCCGTCTGCAACTTCAGCAGTAATGGTTTCTCGAGCTATTTTGGCCATTTCAATAAGCTCGGTACTATCTTGTTGAATGGTTATCGGAATTTCAACAGGCTTTTTATTGATGCATGAAATAGAAAAAAATAATAGGGCGATTACCCCCAAAAGGAATTTTTTAAAGAATGTCATTGTTGTTTGGTTGAATTGAAACTTAAATGTAGCGAATAATGGAGATAATCAAGAAAGAAATTGAATAGTTGTTAAGTTATTAACCATATATGATATAGATTTATCAATTTGAAATATAAATGACATTTAAATTAATGTGGTGAAACTGTAACTAAAAGTTCTGCTATATTTGATTACTTATTAAACTAACAATGATATGAATACTATTAAAACAGCTGTATTTGTTTTTCTGACGGCAATCGGTTTAACATGTGCACAAGCGCAAGAAGGTCATCCTTTAGAGGGAAAATGGAATTTGACAATTGATCAAGAAGGAGAGAAGCTACCATCGTGGTTAGAAATTAGGCACTCGGGCACCAATACATTGATCGGAAGATTTACATATGCTTTTGGTAGTGCAAGACCTGTAGCCGAAATAGAAAAGCACGGAGAATTATTTTCTTTTGAAATACCTCCACAATGGGAGCCAGGAGCTGCCAATATGGAATTTGAAGGAAAAATAGTAGGAGAAGGGCTAGAAGGAACCATGATATATGTAGATGGTAAAACATATAATTGGACAGCAACAAAATCACCAAAATTACCATACTATGAAAATGCAAAAGAAGGGAAGACCATAAAACTTTTTAATGGTAAGAACTTAAATGGTTGGATGATGAAACCGGGCAATCAATGGGCAGTGTTAGATGGTATATTGACCAGTGCAAAACCTGGAGTCAATTTAGTATCTGAAGAAAAATTCAAGGATTTTAAATTGCATGCAGAATTTAGGTATCCTGAAAATAGTAATAGCGGACTTTATTTAAGAGGCCGTTATGAAGTGCAAATAGCTGATAACATTGGGTTGGAACCTTCTTCAATTTATTTTGGTGGAATCTACGGATTGTTGACCCCGAACGAAAATGCCGCTAAGAAAGCGGGCGAGTGGCAAACCTATGATATTACATTGATAGGTAGAAGAGTAACCATAGTTGCCAACGGAAAAACTATTATCTCTAATCAGAATATAGACGCTATGACAGGTGGAGCTTTAGATAATAATGAAGCAGAGGCGGGACCTATTATGATTCAAGGCGATCACGGACCTGTAGAATTTAGAAAACTAGAAATTACGCCATTGAGCAAAGGTTAATTTAAAGTATAGGGATAAAAGCCTCTATTTTAGAGGCTTTTTTTATGCTTTTTTATTGAGCGTAGTTATTAAAGCAAGCGATTTCTCTTCCTCATCTTTGTGCACAAACACCTCAATAAGTTCGGGCAAAGGACTGCCAAAACCCGCTAACCTAGCAGATTCGGTTTCGTCTTTGATTACGGCCTTGATATTGTTGTCTTGTAAAGTTAGTTTTATACGTTGAGCTTCTATTTTATTACCGCCAAATACTTTTATATAGTCTGTGTCCATTTTTTTTTTTTTAATTTAAAAGAATTGTTTTTCCGCTTTTAGCACTCTTGATGGCAGATTCAAGAATTTCCATAGTTATCATATTGTTTTCTAAAGAGTATACATTGTACGGTTCTAATTGAAGTGTACCATTAATAACTGCAGCAAAAACGGCGAAAGGGTCATTGTAGGGCTCTTCCCGCTCTCCCAGAAGAAATGTTTCTTCGGTATAATCGCTATAGCCCTTAGAAAGTCTTATTCTTAATTGGGTAGGATTGTCAGAGTAAATAGCACCTTTAGTGCCATAAAGTTCCATATCTTTTCTGCCAATTGGCCAGTTCCAAGAAGGTTCTAAAATGGCCATTTCATTCTCATAAGTTAATATAATAGTTGCATCGTCATCAACATTCGGGTTGTTTTCTTTTTGTAGTTGCTGAGTTACGGCAGTAATGCTTTTTGGTCTTTTACCCTTGGTTATCCATGTCATTAAATTGGCGCCATAGCAACCAAAATCTGTTAAAGCACCGCCACCGTTTAAATTGGGGTCCGTTAACCATTCTAAAAATTCACTTGAGACGCGAATGTTTTTAGGTCCCTTATGTCCATCTCTAATAATTACCTTCCTTAATTCACCAATTTCTCCTTGTTGGTATAGGTCAATAGCTTTGACATTGGTTTTGTACCATGAAGTTTCATAATTGGTCAATACCCGAATATTATATTTGTCTGCGAGTCTTTTAATTTCCTTCGCATCATCATAGGTAGTTGCCAATGGTTTTTCTACCATAACATGAATTCCTTTTGGGGCACATGCTTTCACTACTTTTAAATGATCCTTAATGTTGCCAAAAGCTGCAACTGCATCAGGGTTGACCATGTTAATCATTTCATCCATGGTACTGAAAACGATATCCATAGAGAAACCAAATTCTTTGGAAAGTTTTATGGCCAGTTCTTGGTTGGGTTCTACAATTCCTACCATGTTCATATCCGGTTGCTGGCCTCTGCCAAGAATCCATCCAACGTGTCCATGGGTTAGTCCTGCTACTCCTAATTTTAACGGAGGTTCTTGAGCGTAGACCAAGGTCGTTATAATCAAGGTTAAAACTAGAAGTATATTTTTAAAATTAAAGTTAGTTGACATTATCAATTAATTCATGGGTTGGCTTTTGTTCCAATAAATTTGTACTTATGGTAAAGTAAAATGTACTGCCTATGTTTTCTTCGGAAGTCACCCATATTTTACCTAAATGATGATCTACAATTTTCTTACTCCCGTAAAGCCCAATACCTGAGCCTTCAAATTTAGATTGGTTGTGTAATTTGTGAAAGGCATTAAATATTTTTTCTGACTGTTCGCTTGGAATTCCTATACCGTTATCTGCAACGCTGAATAAATAATCATTCTCTCTTTTCTCAGATGTAATGGTGATTATTGGCTCCTGAGCAGATGATTTAAATTTTAAAGCGTTGTGAACTAAATTCTGAAATAACATTCTAATGTCGCTTGGTCTGGCAACAAGGGTTGGTAATTCATTAAATTTAATTGTAGCCTTTGTTTCTTTAATTTTTTCAGAAAGGTCATCAAGAACAGATTGCAATATTGCAGTAACGTTTACAGATTCCATACCGCTTGAGTTTCCAATTTCAGCATATTTTAAGAGACCTTCTACTAAGTTTGTAAGTCTAGTAGAACTGCCCTGCAAATGTTTAAGATAACTACTGAAATTAGCATAACTAGAAATGGCGTGTTGTTTTTCCAATTCGCTGGCAATAACATTTATGTTGTTCAATGGTCCTCTAAGGTCATGGGTAACTATAAAGGTAAATTCTTCTATATGGGTATTTTTAAGTTTTAATTCATTGTTCAATACCTCTAGTTTTTTATTCTGGTACTTTAGGTTGTCTTGTGCCTTTTTTAAGTTGAGTTCACTTTCTTTTAAAGCTTCAATATGATTTTCCAAATCTGTAGTATAAGCCCTAGTTTTATTTTGATCGTACATTCTAAAGGTTAGTGATAGCCAACCTAAACTTGCTAAAAATGCAAACACTTCATCAAAAGGAACGTCTATGGTGCCAAGTATTGGACCATACATAGTAACATAAATAGTAGGCAGTATAAACGCAAGTACATCAAAAAAAATGATGATGTTTCTTAACCTAGGATTTTTACGATACCCGATAAACGCTAGAAAACCCATGGTAGCAAAGGCGACTCCTTGTCCAAAATAGCCACCAATTAGGAGTATAAGCGACATAAAAACCAATGGAGGTAATAATGTCATGTATAACCTAGTTGCTTGTCGGTAGTCTAATCGATTTAAGATAAAACCAATGCCAAATACCACTGCAACAATAAGAGCGAGAATTTGTTCTATATACGAATGAAAAATTAAGGTGTATATAAAAACCAAAAAAGTAAAAATAGCGGATATGATGGTAATTAAACCAAATTCGTCGGTAATGTCCCTGCTTTTAGCTTTATGATTTTTTGATGTCGTATTTAACTGTGACAAATGATTTAAATTTTGATGTAGTCAATTTGAGTTCTAAACAAATAAACAAGAGCGTTAATGTTTGATCAATATCAAATTAAAAGTAATTGTTATACATATATTCGTTATTAATGAAATAGAAACATAACTCAAACAGGGGAAGTTGTAAACAATTTAATTTCTACTTAAATATAATCAAGTAATAATTAATAAGCACATATTTTTTGCTTTAAAATGGCTTTTTAATTTATTGCATTGGTATTTCCATTAGCAATATTTCAGTTTCGCTATTTGCAGTTATATTCAGGGAATTTACATCCCAGATACCTAAACCATCTCGGGAGTTCAACTTTTGGTTTTCAATTTCGACTTCACCTTTGATAACAAAAATATATACTCCGTTTCCATCCAAATGAACTGTATAATTGTCTGTAGCCCCGGTGTCATATTTTCCCAAATAAAACCATGCATTTTGTTGGATCCAAACTCCTTGATCGTCTTCGTTAGGAGATAATATTTGATATAAACTGTTTTTGGTTGCAATTTCAAAGGTTGAAATTTGATCATATCTTGGAGTTATATTTCGTTGATTAGGAATAACCCATATTTGCAAAAACTTGACCTCATCAACTGAACTTTGGTTATACTCACTGTGGGTAACTCCAGTACCGGCACTCATTACTTGAATATCTCCTGCTTTGATAATTGTACTATTGCCCATATCATCCATATGTTGAAGGTTACCTTCTAATGGTATGGAAATAATTTCCATGTTTTTATGGGGGTGTGCCCCAAAACCACGCCCCGCTGCAACCGTATCGTCATTTAAAACTCTTAAGGTTCCAAAATTCCTTCGTTCTGGGTTATAATAATTGCCGAAACTAAAACTATGATAAGAGTTTAGCCAACCGTGATCGGCATGACCTCTAGTGTCGGATTTGTGAAAAATTGTTTTCATTTTTTATATTTTTTATCATGCTTTTAGTCGAGAATTATGGCATAACTTTACCTTAGAATATATAATAAAATGCAGTGCTGAGTCTTTTGTGTTAGATTTTGATTCATACTGTGGAATTATTGATTCTATTAATTTACAGCATAATTTAATTCGCTTAAGTACGTTATAAAATAAAAATTCCTTTTTCCCCTAATATGAAATTTAATATACTATTTTTTGCTTTTATTTTTGGTGTTTATGTGAATGCTCAAGATCCAAGCGATGCGGCTAAACATATAGGAGCAGGTGTGGTCATTGGTGCAGCAGGAGGATATGCAGCACATAAAATATCAGACGGACAACGTGGTTGGAAATGGGCAGGAGCAGTAGGTAGTAGTTTAGCCGCTGGTCTTGCGAAAGAAGCAATTTATGATCAGTCTAAAGGGTATGAATGGGAAACTAAAGATGTTTTGTATACTACTTTAGGCGGTGTTCTTGCAGGGATGGCGATTGATATATTGACTGATAATAGTAGAAGAAGAAGTGGTGGGGGTAAAAGCTGTGGCTGTCTCGTAGCTCATTTTGATAGTAATAAAGTTCAACTCCCAAAGTTCGTTGAAACTGGCACTGGTGATATATTCTCAGAGGTACAGGCAGCCTATTTACTGAATTGATTTATAATAACCCTTTTGCTTTTATCTCTAAATATTTATTGATGGTGTTTATGGTAAGGTCTTCGGGCTTTGTCAGTATGGTCTGTATGCCATACTTTTTTAGTTCATTGACCACTAGTTGTTTTTCATAAATAAATTTCTCTGCAATTGCCTGTTCAAAAACTTCTAGTGTATTGTTGGGTTTACATTTTGCATACGATACAAGTTCTGAGTTTTCAAAGAAAATAACGACCAGTAAATGTTGTTTGGCAATAGCTTGCAAGTAAGGAAGTTGGCGATGCAGGGCATCAAGGGTTTCAAAATTGGTATACAGTAATAATAGACTCCTTTGTGGTAAATTTCTTTTGACATCAATATATAATCTACTGAAATCACTTTCAACAAAGTTGGTCTTGAGGTTGTAAAGTGTTTCTAATATTAAGTTCATTTGTGAACTTCTGCGCTCTGCAACAACTCTGTTTTCTATTTTATTGCTAAAAGAGAAAATACCTGCTTTGTCATTTTTTTTGAGGGCAATGCTGCTGATGACCAAGGTAGCGTTTATGGCGTAATCTAGTAAGCTGAGTGAATTAAAAGGCATTTTCATAACCCTGCCTTTATCAATAACAGAATAAATCGGCTGTGACTTTTCATCTTGAAATTGGTTGACCATTAGTTGCCCTCTTTTGGCAGTGGCTTTCCAATTTATATTTCTTATATCATCACCTTGTATGTAATCTTTGATCTGTTCAAACTCCATCGTATGACCGATTCGTCTAATTTTTTTAATGCCAAATTCAAGTAATCTGTTGCTGAATGCCATTAGGTCATACTTGCGAAGTTGTAAAAAAGAAGGGTAAACAGGTACTTCTTTATCTTGGTCAAACGTATATTTTTTAGCTAAAAGTCCAATGGGTGAAATGGCGAATAAATTTAAATTTCCAAAACTATAAACGCCCCTTTCTACGGGTCTTACAGCATAGGAGTATAGTTTCTGCTCTCCCGGTTTTAATAGGCTGTTAAAATTAAAATCTCGATTTTGAAATTGAAACGGAAGTTCATCTATAATGGTTATTTGAGCAGAAAACAAATACTTGTTGGTGACTTCTATCTTAATCGTATTGTCATCACCATTAGAAAGTTTGTCGGTAACAATTCTATGCGCTGTAATTTGCCCTTTTGACAGAAAAAGTAAAATGGCATCGGTAATAAGTAAAGCTAAAAAAAGGTAAAATAGAAGCTTTGGAATATATGCAATGTTTTCAAAAATATAAGATAGTAGAAAACATAGGATAACTCCTGATAACACCAAGAAGAACCTTTTTTGAATAAATATATTTTTGAAAATCTTTTTCACTGAAGTTTATCTTGGGATTTCTATGGTTTGAATTAAATCCTTGATCATTTTCTCAGCTGTATAACCCTCCATTTCACGTTCTGGAGTCAGAATAATTCTATGGCATAGTATAGGGCTTACTACTTTCTTTATATCATCTGGTGTAATAAAATCTCTTCCGTTAATGGCGGCAACGGCTTTAGAAGCATCTAAAATGGCAATAGATGCCCTTGGAGATGCGCCTAAATAAAGGTTGGCGTTTGTTCTGGTATTATTAACGATTGCTGCAATATATTTTAGAAGATTATCTTCCACGACAATATCTTTGATGACCTTTTGGTAAACGGCAATTTGTTCAGCCGAAAGAATAGCATCTATAAGCGATTCTACATTATTGTTTTTTTGATGGTGTTTATTTTCTAAAATCTGTACTTCTTCTTCTAAAGTTGGGTAGTGCACATTGATTTTAAAAAGAAAACGGTCTAATTGGGCTTCGGGTAATCTGTACGTGCCTTCTTGCTCTACAGGGTTTTGGGTAGCAAAAACCAAAAACGGTGGTTGCATGTCAAATTCATTACCATCTATGGTTATTTGTCTTTCTGCCATAGCTTCAAAAAGTGCAGCCTGTGTTTTTGCCGGAGCTCTGTTTATTTCGTCGATCAATATAATATTTGAAAAAATAGGACCCTTTTTAAATTCGAATTCAGATGTTTTAACATTGAAAATAGATGTTCCAAGAATATCGCTAGGCATTAAATCTGGCGTAAACTGTATTCTGCTAAAATCTACGTTCATAGTTTTTGCAAGTAGTTTTGCGGTTACAGTTTTGGCAACACCTGGAACCCCTTCTATAAGTGAATGACCGTTGGCTAAAATTGAAACGATCAAAAGTTCGATCATTTCTTGTTGACCGATTATAACCTTTCCTAATTCGGCTTTTACCTTGGTAACAGAATCTTGAAGCTTGGTAAGATCTATTCGAGAATTAAATTCTACCTGTTGTTCGTCTTGTGTGTTATCTTCCATAAGATTGTTTAAATGTATTTATTTTCTTGGCAAGTACTATAGCGTCTTGTTCAGAATGTATAGGTTTGTTTTTAAGACTAAGAATGAACTCGATGAGGTCTTTGGTTTCTTCTATCGATTTTCCTGCCTTAGCACTTAATTGTGCTATTAGTTTTTCATCAAGAACCGTAGTGTTTACATAAAACCTATTTCTAATATGGGTTAAAAAATAGGTGATTTTTTTATGGTTCAAGTTGGTGTAGTCTTTCTTTTGATGGTATAATGACCCCACGGTTTTAGCAAATTCTACAGAAGAATTTTCTAATGGTTTTATAATTGGTATTATTCGTTGCTCTCTTTTTGCCTTGAAAATAACAAATAGCAATAAACCAGTAATTGTTAGGTAGTAACTCCATTTTAAAGCAGATTGATTTAAAACGAACCGCATTGGGGAGGTAATTACTTTACGCCCAGATTTCTTATAATCGTCCCATATTAGGGTATTGTTATTCAAATAAGCGAAACTTTGACTACTGTAACCAATTTTATCACTTAACATATAATAGTTGGTATAAGCAATAGGCAGGGTGTTGATAATAAAATTTCCTTTGCCAAATGAAGTTTTTATGAAGTTGGGACTTATTTTTATTTCATTGGGGGTTTTATTTAACAATGTGGAACTTTTCACGTGAATATGACCTAAAATTTCTGTTTTGGCGGTATCAATACTGGTTAAATATGCAGGGTTGACACCTCTTTTAAAATAGAAAGCCTCTTCATTAAAATATGTATTGGTAAATGATGCTTTAGTTGAATCTTCTTTTATATCATACCGTTGTTCAATGGTGATATTTAATGTGTCTGCCAATTTACCGGTAAGGTTGCTCGTAGCTATGAATACCTGATTGCCTTCGTCTACAAATTTTAGTAGTTGGTTTGTTTCCTGTTCGTCCAAATAAATAAAATCATTGATCAAAATGTAATTGGCGGCAGTTGAGGTATCTCGATCTACTAGCACATCATAGATGTTTTCTTCTACAGTTTCAATATCGTTATGTGGAAAAATAGATGCTAACTCATTGTAAAGCACGTAGCAACCGAACGGAATTTTAGATGCCAATGTGTAAGACGGGCTCCAATTGATCGGTCTTGGGCGTACTATTTCTGTTACAATGATACCAATAAGCACCGCAACCAAAAGACCAAGTATTATTTTAGAACGTTTTCCCAAGTTACTATTGAATTAGTTTGTTGATTGCTTCAAAATCTAAGACAGATATGGTGTATCTATCATTATCTATATCTTGTTCTCCGTACCATATATAATCGTATAGATAGGCTATTCTTTTAAAACCTTGTTTTAACTGTGGTTGTTGAATCTCGTTAACATAATCTGTATTGGTTTTATCAAAATGCCAATCTATAATATCTTTTTTAGACAGTTTTTGCAGTGATAATAGAAACTGGTAACGTACCGCTAATCTGTAGTCCTTGTTTGCAAGGGCCTCATTCAATAAGTTGTCGATATCAACACCTTCAATGTGTTCTTCGGTAAGGTTAATATCGTTGATCGTTTTAGCCTTTTTTTGAAAGATTGCGTTGAAATTTTCATTGATCAGGAATTTTACGAGCAGGTAAATGGCGAGAATTCCTAATAAGATATAAATGAGATATTCTAAAAGTTGTAATACTTCTGGAGATAGGGTAATGCCAAACACATCGAATAGCCCTTGCCCAACCCAATTTAAAAATCGGGCAAATAAATTTTGAGATTCGCCGGTTTTAAAGGTATAATTGAATTCATCACCTGAATATTTCTTTGTCAGGTCATCTTCAAAATTTCTCAATGTTAAAACTGATGAAGTATCGGTTTTAACAATACTATCTGTTTTATGTTGAGCAAATGAGAAAAAGGTCATCAACAAAAAGAAAATATAAATGAATGGTAGTCTCAAATTAATCGTTTTGTCCTATTTGTTCAATTCTTGCCCTTGTATTTTCATTATAAGTCTTTTCATGTAATGCATAATATAATATGCCATTGATAAACTGGGAAAGACATTGTCCGTATACCGCAATAATCAGGAAAATGGATAACCCTAAAGTGTAAACAATTGTTGAAACAATGGAATTTGTATAATCTACATCGTTCTCTACAACATGAAAAGTATACACCCCTATTATAATACCGGGTATGATCAAAGCGATCATTAATAGCAAACCTAATAATAAACCTAAAATAAAGTTTACTCCTATAGATTTCCAAAAACTACCGGTTACAAGTTTCCAACCTTCGCCCAAGGCATCGGTAACGCTTTTTTTATTTTGGAGCATATCAAAAAAAGAAACACCGATCCAGGCTGTTAAAAAGAACTGAACAATATACTGGGCAAAAAAGCCTAGTAGGGGTATAATGGCTAAAATTATGGCCACTATAAAATAGACAAGGTAAATAGGTATAAGCAATAAGACAAAAAGCAGAATATTTCCAAATTGGCTTTTGGCATATTGCCAAACTTCTTTTTTGTCTACGTTAGAATCTTTGGTTTCCTCATATTTTATCATATAACTGGTAGAAAGCGAATAATTTAGAAAAGCAACTCCCAGAAAAATAACAAAGAATAAAAATCCTCCTATACCTAAATAAACATAATAATCTTCTTCGGCAGCTAAATTATCGGAAAACGGACTTTGCCCAGATTCGTGTGCTATCATTCCTATAAAACCAGAAACCAATAGGTAACTGGTAATTAAAAGTCCTATTAAGAAAACACCATTGTAGCTTAAGAAAACATTGGTAAAGCTTTTTATGTTCTGTTTAAAAAAATCAAAATAAGCGGAGATAATACCGCCGAATTCACGATTAACCTTTAGCGGTATGTAATTGTCTTTCATGTTTGGTATTTAGTAAAATAGGATATGCTATGTAATAAAAAATGATTAGAAATAATGATGCTCCAATAATTATGAATGCCAACCAATTGGGCATATTGGTATACCTTGTTATAAATCCTTCAATAAATCCGGCAATTATAAAAAACGGTATGGTGCTGACTACAACTTTAAGTCCATCTTTGGCACCCTTCATAAAAGAGACGCGCCTAGCGTACGTTTTCGGAAAAAGTATGCTATTGCCCATTATTAGACCTGCACAGCCGGCAATAATAATAACCGATATTTCTATGGTACCGTGAAGCCAAATTTGTTTATTGGCCTCAAAGAAAACTCCTTTGGTATAAAAAAAAGTAATGAATGCCCCGAGCATTACACCATTTGAAAATAATATATATGCGGTGCCTATACTTGTGATTACCCCAAAGGCAAATGCTAAAAAGGCAACTCTAATATTGTTAATGGTAATTCCCAAAAAAGAACCAATTTCACTACCGCCTTTATAGATTGCTGCTGGATCACCGTTAGCTATGTTGTTAAGTGTTTCATTAACATAGGCATCACCTAAAATCAACCTTACAAAGGTAGCATCGTTAATAGCGGATAAAGAGCCAATGGCAGATGCGATAATAAAAATTAAAAAGGCAATGCCCAAGGTGTTATGGTACTGTCTAAAAAAAAGAGGGAATTCTGTAATCCAAAAACTGAGAATTCGATTTTTACTTTCCTTTTTGTTCTTATAGATTTTCTGGTGGGCAAGAGAAGCAAGTTCGTTTAAATACAATAAAGTCTTACTTTCTGCGTAATACGTTTGCGCGTATGCCAAATCATTGGTCAGTTGAATATAGCCATTGGCAAGTTCATCTGGGTCGGTAGAAGCACCTAGGTTAATAGCTTTTTCAAAAGCTATCCATTTTTCCTTATTTTGCTTTACAAAAGCAGCTTCGCGCATAAACTATATTTACCTTGTTAAATTTAAGATTAAATGAATAACCTTCAAATCAATACAACGCAAAATGTTAACCTTAATTATACTATTGTTAGTATTGGTGAAAGAATTGTAGCATTTTTTATAGATGCATTTATACTTTACCTCTATTTTATCTTGGTGAATTTAATTGGCGATGCTATAGGTTATATATATTCAGATGGATGGACGCAGAGAGGTTTAGTTGCTTTAATTTCTTTGCCGGCAATGTTTTATACACTTTTAATGCATATTACCTTTAATGGTAGAACCGTTGGTAAAATGATTATGAAAATGAGAGTGGTAAAGGTAGATGGTTCACCCGTTCATTGGAGTAATTATTTAATTAGATGGATGCTACGTTTGGTTGATATTTGGATTTTTCTTGGGTCTATAGGTTTGCTCACTATTTTATTCTCCGATAAAAAACAGCGTTTAGGTGATGCCGCGGCAGGTACGGTGGTCATTAGTACAAAGAATAGGACAAAGGTATCCCATACCATTTTAGAAGAGGTGGAAGATGCTTATGTGCCTCAAATCATGAATGTTACTATGTTGACCGATAAGGATGTTAGACTTATTAAAGAAACATTTGGGATAGCTAAAAAAAGTAATGATTTTAAGACGTTAAAAGCGCTTAGAGAGAAAGTTGAAAGTATCTTGCAGACCAATTCGGAATTGTACGATATTGCGTACTTGGATACCGTTCTAAAAGACTATAATTACTTTACGCAAAAGATCTAGCTCATGTTTTATTTCATTATCGATATTTTAGGAACCATTGCTTTTGCAATATCTGGGGTATTGGTTGCTATGGATAAAAGGTTAGATGTATTTGGGGTTTTGATCATTGCATTTGTTACAGCTGTTGGGGGAGGCACCTTACGAGATCTACTTATAGGTATTAAACCTGTTGGCTGGCTTAATGCCCCAGTTCATTTATTGATTATTGTAGTAACCGTATTGTTGGCAATCATTTTTGTGAAGCAATTAAAATACGTAAGAAAATCACTTTTTTTGTTTGACACCATTGGCATTGGTTTGTATACCATGGTAGGTATAGAAAAAGGTTTGGCGGCAGATCTTTTACCGGTAATGTGTATTGCTTTAGGAACCATTACCGCCTGTTTTGGTGGCGTTATAAGAGATATATTGTGTAATGAGATTCCTGTAATATTTAGAAAGGAAATTTATGCCACCGTTTGTATATTAGGTGGGTTGGTGTATTTTGTATTGATACAGTTTCCTGTAAAAGATACCATTGCTTATTCTTTGGCTATCCTTACTATAATAATTATGCGGGTATTAGCAGTTCGCTTCAAAATTTCCCTGCTCAATATTTATAGAAATCAAGCTTAATTCTGATTGGTTGGCTATAGTTGCTTATTCTATAACTTCAGCTTTTTGAATATAAACATTTCTCATAGGCCAATCTCCTTTTTCTACAGGTACGTTATTTATTTTATCAACCACATCCATGCCATCAATGACCCTTCCGAAAGGAGTATAGTTATCATCTAAGTGATATGAGCCAGGGTCTGTAACAACAATGAAAAATTCAAATGGTGATGCTAGTTTATGTGGATTGTCCATTTCACTACTTGGCATGGAAATAGTGCCCCTGTGATGCTTATGTCCTTTTCTGGTATCTGGCGGCAATAGATAACGACCAATTTTAGATCGTTTTTCTGCTGTCTTTTTGTCATCAGAGTTTCCACCTTGAATAATAAAATTCTTTACCACTCTATGAAACTGGGTATCGTTAAAATATCCTTTTTTGGTGAGGTAAATAAAGTTGGCCCGGTGGTAGGGTACATTATCAAATAATTCTACAGTAAAACTGCCAAATTTTGTGGTAATTCTGACCTTATTTTCTTTTAGGGTCTTTTCATAGTTGAAAAAGTAATCAATGGCATTCTCTTCGGTAAGTTCAAAAGCATCTTTTTCTTGTTCTTTTTCAGCTTCATTTTTAGTAATTTTAGTAGAGTCTATGGTTGTCTTGGCTACGGTAGTAGTACTATCAACTTTCTTAGGGGTATCTTTGCAACTGGCCATTGCAAAAAATACTAAGAGTAGTAAAGAATAGAATTTTGGTAAACGCATGAATTTTAATTTTTTTGAACAACAGATATCAAAAATAAAGGATCTACCGCTACCGGGAGAAGCTTCGCAATACAAAATGGCTCCAGAAAGCCGATTAGAAGAATTACAACGTATTAATATTTCTCAGAAAAACCCTAGAAGGGCAGGGGTAATGGCATTGTTTTACCCTACAAATAATATGGGAACAAACTTGCTTTTGATTTTACGTAAAACTTATAAAGGGGTACATTCTAACCAAGTTGCTTTTCCTGGGGGCAAAGAAGAAAAATCTGATGATGGCCTAATGACCACTGCGCTTAGGGAAACGTATGAAGAAGTAGGGGTGGCACCAAAAGACATTACGGTGATCAAAAAAATTTCAGAAATCTTTATACCTCCCAGTAATTTTATGGTTCAGCCTTATATTGGGCTATATCGAAATCCAAAACCATTTGTAAAACAAGATGCAGAGGTTGAGTTAATTTTAGAAGTTCCTGTATCGGATTTTTTAGATGATACATTGGTAGTTTCAAAAAAAATGACCACATCTTACGCTGTGGATATTGAAGTACCAGCCTTTAAATTAAACGGTTATATTGTATGGGGGGCAACGGCAATGATGATGAATGAGATTAAAGAGTTACTAAAGCAGGTGTTGTAAGGCATATTTAATTATTTTAGCATTCTATGGGATTATTTGATAAAAACCCTTTTGGGCATAATTTATTCATTAAAAAATGGCTAATACGCATTTTGGCCGTGCTATCGCATCAGCGGTATAAGCGCTTTAATACGTTGGAAATTGAAGGGTCTGATATTATTAGAAATTTACCGGATAAAAATGTGTTGTTCGTGAGTAACCATCAAACATACTTTGCAGATGTTGTGGCTATGTTTCATGTTTTTAATGCCAGTTTAAGCGGTCGTGAAGATTCCATTAAGAACTTGGGATATATATGGCAACCAAAATTGAATATGTATTATGTGGCCGCTGCAGAAACCATGAGGAAAAGTCTTTTGACCAAGATAATGGCCTATGCGGGATCGGTAAGTGTAGAGCGTACTTGGCGTTCAGAAGGCAAAGATGTTAAGCGCCAAGTGAAAATGAGCGATATTTCTAGTATAGGCAAGGCCTTGAACGATGGTTGGGTAATTACTTTTCCACAAGGTACAACTACCCCTTGGAAGCCTTTAAGAAAAGGTACGGCACACATTATCAAAAAATATAAACCAGTGGTTGTGCCAGTGGTTATTGATGGCTTTAGACGTTCTTTTGATAAAAAAGGACTTCGTGTTAAAAAGAAAGGAATACTTCAATCTATGGTTATTAAAGAGCCATTGGATATTGATTACGAAAATGAATCTACCGAATCTATAATAGAAAAATTGGAGTACGCTATTGAGCAGCACCCTTCATTTTTAAAAGTGATATCAAAAGCCGATCTTTTGGCTATTGAGGAAGAGAACAAACAGCGTAAATGGAATCCCCCTTCTTAAATAGTAAGGTTTCTAAGTTCACTGTAGTTCTGTTTTAGTTTTCTAAGTAGCAGTCCGTATAATAAGAAATAAATGCCACCCATGACCAAGGTTAGAATTACTCCAAAAATACCTATGGACATCATTATGGTAATTTTTAATTTTTCGGGTGATATGTTTGCAAGGCTATCTTTTAATTCTGGGAAGGCATTGACCATATTATCATTTAGGTAAACACCTATAATCATTATGATTATGGTCATCATTATCATGGATAATGAAAAAATAACGTAATGCTTAACGGTTTTTCTAGTCTTTATGATTTTCTTCATTAGACTTTTGGAGTTGTCCAAAACCGAAATTTCCTTAAATCTTTTATAGAACTGAAAAATAAAGTAAAAGGCTATGATATAAGTAAAGCCAGAGAGCACTACAAGGTATTTTGAGACACCTATGTTTTCATATAGCTCCATTCCATCACGCATAGATGGCAGTAGATATAAAAGGTGCGGTACGGTAAATTCCAATATACTAATGATAAGGATCCACCTAACAATTGAGGAAGATTTTTTCCATATCATTTTATGAATCTCGTCATAGCTTAATTTAGGAACATCGAATTCCTTTTTTTGCCAATCTTTCTTTAATAATTCCAGTTCATCCGTCATACGCCTATGGATTCAAAATGGTTCTTAATTTTGTTTTGATACGGTTCATTTTAACCCGTGCATTTACTTCGGAAATACCTAATGTTTCAGATATTTCAGTATAGTTTTTATCTTCAAGATATAAAAACACCAACGCTTTATCAACGTCATTTAATTGTTTGACCGCCTTGTACATTAATTTTAATTGTAGTTCTTCGGTCTCATCATATTCGTCGGCCTTGATCTTAAAAATTACAGACTCATAATCAGCTGTGTCAATTCTTCTTTTTTGTTTTCGATATAGTGTAATGGCAGTATTTAGTGCCACACGATACATCCAAGTACTGAATTTGGCATCGCCCCTAAATTTGGGATAAGCCTTCCACAATTGAATGGTAATTTCTTGAAACAGATCATTGTGAGAGTCGCGGTCGTTTGTATACAGCGTACACACTTTATGGACAATGTTTTGGTTGTCCTGTAGCTCGGTCACAAATTTGTGTTCAAGTTCTTTATTCACTCTTGGTTGGCTGTTCTTACGTTGTTAGTCTATAAAAGGTTTTGTTTGTTACAATATATTTAGAAATACATAAAAAAAAGTGCCAATTAATACCTTGGCACTTTTAAAATCGATAACATAAGACTCTATTTTCTATAATCTAAGGCAGGTGCTCTATCACCTAAAAGAGGAATGTATTTAAAATCTGCTCCTCTTTTTTCTAAAAATTCAGCTTTAGCGGTCTCTACTAATTTTTTATCCTTAAAAAGGTCTATTGCAGTTTTGGTCAAGGTCTTTGCGGCTACCATCATTCCTTTTCTACCAATGGAAGTTCCGCCTGCAGCAACCGCCTGCCAACTGTGAGCCGGTGTGCCAGGAACCCAGGTAGCGGTGCCAAAACCAACTGTAGGTACGGTAAAGCTAACATCGCCTACATCTGTAGAGCCGTAAGCCCTAGCTTCGGTTTTGTAAGGTTGAACATTTTTTGCGGTAGCAAGATCCGCTTTTTCCTGTCCTAAGGTTACAGCTATTTTATCGGCAAATTCTTTTTCTTCTGCTGTGTATTCTATACCGCCAACTTCAGAAAGATTATCGTGCATTACTTTTTGTAATGTTAGGTTGGGCAGTAATTCGTGTGTACCACCGATCATCTCATAGTCCATTGTTGTACCCGTACCCAATGCGGCACCTTCGGCAGCTTTTACCATTCTGTCGAATATATCGATCACAACATCACGCTTATTATGACGTGCATAGTAATAAACTTCTGCAAAATCTGGCACTACGTTGGGTGCTTTACCTCCAGCTGTAATAACATAATGTATTCTGGCCTCTTGCGGAATGTGTTCCCTCATCATATTGATCATCAAGTTCATGGCTTCAACACCATCAAGGGCAGAACGTCCTTTTTCTGGAGAACCGGCGGCATGGGCAGAAATACCATGAAATCTGAATTTTGCCGATTTATTAGCTAAAGCAGCACCTGCGCTAGCTGCATTTTGTGACCCGGGGTGCCAATGTAGCGCTATGTCTACATCATTGAAGAGACCTTCACGAACCATATAAACTTTACCCGATCCACCTTCTTCAGCAGGAGTTCCATAGAAACGTATGGTACCTTTTGCCTTATTGGCCTCTAACCATTCCTTTGTTGAAATTGCCGCTGCCGTAGATGCCGTACCGAACAAGTGATGACCACAGGCATGACCAGCGGCGGCACCAGCAGATTCTTTTTCAGCGGTAGCTTTTTGGGATAGTCCCGGTAATGCATCATACTCGCCCATAATGGCAATTACGGGACTGCCACTGCCATATTCCGCAATAAAAGCGGTAGGTATACCCGCTACTCCGGTTTTAATGGAGAAACCGGCATCCTTTAATGTTTTTTGTAATAGACCCGAGCTCTGTTCCTCTTGGTATCCCATTTCTGCGAATTCCCAAATATTTTGAGCTATATTTCCGTATTTATCACTTTTTTGCTCTAATTTTTTGATTATGTCTTTTTCGCTCTTCTGAGCATTCATAGAAAAAACTGAAGTACCTAGTACTGCCAGTAAAATAAGGGTTTTGCGCATTTTGGTGTTTGTTTGAGTTAGAGCTTAAAGATACTAAAAACACATTATTATTTTAAAGTAGGAGTCCATTTGTTTAATTTTGTCAGTAAGTAAACTACTATGAACATACCACTCTCAAGCTATCCTAGAATTGTAATTATAGGTGGTGGTTTTGGCGGAGTATCTCTAGCCAAAAAATTAAGTAAACAAGAAGTACAAGTTGTCCTTATAGATAAGAACAATTATCATACATTTCAACCACTATTATATCAAGTGTCTACAGGAGGTCTTGAACCAGATTCCATTGCCTACCCCTTACGCAAGGTATTGATCGGATATGATAATTTTTATTTCCGTTTGGCAGAAGTAGAACATATTGATGCGGCCGGTAAAAAAGTGAATACCAACATAGGGGATATAAGTTATGATTATTTGGTGGTAGCCACAGGTTCTGAAACCAATTTCTTTGGAAATAAGGAAATTGAGGAGCATGCCATGTCAATGAAATCAATTCCGCAATCATTGAACTTACGTAGTTTAATATTGGAAAATTTTGAGCAAGCGCTTCTTACCGATGTCTATCACGAACGCGATGCATTAATGAACTTTGTAATTGTTGGTGGCGGACCAACTGGTGTTGAGTTAGCAGGCGCTTTGGCTGAAATTAAAAAAGGAATTTTGCCAAAAGATTACCCTGATCTAGATACCCGAAGAGCACAAATTAATATTGTTCAAGGTGGAGATTGTTTACTGCCGGGTTTTAGTGCGCAAGCATCTAAAAAAGCAGAAGATTTTTTAGAAAAATTAGGGGTTCAAGTATGGAAAGGGGTTAGAGTTACCGGTTATAACGGTAAAACCGTTACCACAAAAACAGATTTGAAATTCGATTCTGCCGCCGTCATTTGGGCAGCTGGTGTTAAAGGAGCTGGAATTAAAGGATTGGATGGTGAAGATGTTGTGGCTGGTGGCAACAGATTAAATGTTAACGAATTTAATCAGGTAATAGGACATCCGGAAATATTCGCTATTGGCGATATTGCTTGTATGGCTACAGAAGATAACCCCCGTGGTCATCCAATGGTAGCTCAACCGGCAATTCAACAAGGCAGGTTGTTGGGTGAGAATCTGGTGAGGTTAATAGAACATAAGCCAATGAAACCTTTTGTGTATAATGATAAAGGTAGTATGGCTACTATAGGGAGAAATAAAGCAGTATGCGATATTAAGAAATTTAGGTTTCAAGGGGTATTTGCATGGTTCGTTTGGATGTTCGTTCATTTATTCTTTTTAATAGGGTTTAGAAATAGAATGGTCGTATTTATAAACTGGGTATACAATTATATAAGGTTCGATCGAGAGGCTAGATTAATTATTAGGCCGTATAAAAGAGATTACAGTCAGTTTAAAGACTAAAGAAGAGGTGTTATTTCTTGCTGCCGCAGTAAGTTAAGTGTTTGGTAGTTAAAGTTTTGATAAGTATTTCGTTAGGTGTACTATTTAAAATATCTTTTGTAGGAATTTATTTTCAACATCTGATATCCAACCTATGAAAGTTCTCGTGCGAAGTTTTCTGTTCATGTTTGTAATTGTTGTCAATGGTCAATCAATAGAAGAACCTCCAGAGAAAAATCAACCTTCTTCATTGACGGGAATAGCGGTTACGGGGCATGCATATCCTGTTTCTGCAATAGGTGATGTTCACAAATCTTTTATGGTTCAATATGGGGTTACAAAATCTCTGCAATTAGAACTTCAAGGGTTTTACGATACTTATATTTTGTCGGAAAGATTTCGATCTAGTTTAATGGTAAAGTATTATCTGAATAAAAGATTATACTTGCTCTCTGGTCTAGATGCAGAAATTGCAACTGAAAATTCAGAAGTTGGACAAGCACCTTATCGACTTGGCTTTGTAGCGGGAATGGGATATGATGTTACGGAGAATTTCATGCTTGAAATAAAAAGTAGTATTCAATTGAACGAAACTGGTATAGGTGCTTTTGGTGAAACTCAAATTGAAATGCCATCTGTTTATACCATTGGCAGTAAATGGAAATTTTAATAACTTTTTCTAGGGTGGTAGGTATTCATGACCTCCGCCAAATGAGATCGGTCTACGTGCATATAAATTTCTGTAGTGGTAATACTCTCATGTCCTAGCATTTGTTGAATTGCACGTAAATCTGCACCATTTTCAAGTAAATGAGTGGCAAATGAATGTCTAAAGGTGTGAGGGCTAATACTCTTGTTTAATCCAATAGTGGTCGCCAAGTTCTTAACAATAGTAAAAATCATGGCTCTGGTAAGTTGTTTTCCTCGTCGGTTCAAGAACAAAATATCTTGAAAGCCTTCCTGAATTTTTAAATGTACCCTAATTTCATTTCGGTAAATATCAATATATTTTTTATTCACATGACTTATAGGTATAAATCGCTGTTTATCACCTTTGCCGGTAACTTTAATAAAATCTTCATCAAAAAAAAGGTCGGAAATTTTTAAGCTAATTAGTTCGGAAACTCTTAAACCACAGCCATATAAAGTTTCTAGCATAGCTCTATTTCTTTCACCTTCTGGTGTACTTAGGTCAATGGCATTGATTAAATTATCTATTTCAGTTTCTGAAAGCGTATCAGGTAACTTTCGTCCAATTTTTGGAGATTCTATTAAGTCTAAAGGGTTGTCTTTTCTATAATCTTCAAAAATTAAGTAGCCAAAAAAGCTTTTTAAGCCAGATATGATACGTGCTTGTGATCTGGGGTTTACTACTTTGGCCGCCTCATATATAAATTGCTGAACGGTTTGTTTGTCAATAATAATAGGGGTGGTATTAATGTCGTTCGCTTCTAGGAAGGTCATAAGCTTTTCAATATCTCTAGAGTAACTTAGAATAGAGTTTTTAGATAGTCCGCGTTCCAGTTTAAGGTAGGTGGTAAAATCTTTAAGCGCATGTTTCCAATTCATGGTTTAAAGATAAAGAATACATTAATTCTGTAGTAAATAATGTATAGATGGAAGAAATACTGGTTTATTGGTATATGTAAATACTTGTTAAATTTTTACTTTTACACCTATTAACTATAAAATGGACTTTTAGTCAATAGTCCTATTAATCAATCAATTTTTAATTAAGTCAAGTACATTAAAAAAACAACAAAATGAAAAAACTATTATTTTTAGTAGCAGCGGTTATTTTAGGAACAAATGTTTCTAACGCACAATCTGATTACACATTTGCAGCCGGTTTAGGTCTAGATTTATTTTCTGGGGTAACATTAGTTGGTCCAAGTGCAAAATATTTCTTTGCAGAAGAGCATGCAGGTCAAGCGGAGTTGATGTTTGAAAGCGGATTAACAACTTTAACAGGTCTTTACGAATACCATGGCGATATTTCAGGAGCTGATGGTTTACAATGGTTTGCTGGTGCAGGTCCTTCAATCTTATTTTTTGGAGAAGGCATAGGGACAGAGATAGCACTTAGACCAATAGTTGGTTTAGATTATAAAATTGATGGAGTGCCATTAGCTTTTTCGTTTGACTGGAGACCCTTTATAGGTCTTGGTGATCTTCTTGGAAATGAAGTTGGTGCTTTTGGTATCGGCGTTAGATATGTAATTGAATAGAAATTTCAGCATTTGAATATTAAAAGGGGAAGCTAAGCTTCCCCTTTTTTTGTACTCCAATAGGTGATTTTGTTTTAAAATAGAATTATAAAACCTATTTAAAAGCAGTGTGTACAACTACTTTAAGGGTGTTCACAACAAAGATTCATGTAAGCTAAGTCTTACCTTTATTTTTGATGAAAACAAACCAAACCAACCATGAAAAAGTTTTTTATAGTACTTATTGTTTCATTTTTTTCGACCGGTATTTATGCTCAAGAAGGGTTTAAGCTAGGAATACAGGCAGGTTTGCCATTTAATGATTACAATGAAGCGGTAAGTGTAGTACTTGGTGCAGATTTCTCGTACATGTATCCGTTAGGTGAAGTTGTAGATGTTGGTCCGGCTATAGGGTATATACACGGTTTTGCTGAAACTTTTCAAACTACAATTATAAGGGAAGAGCAAAAAGCTGTTCAGTTTATGCCATTATCGGCAGGTGTTCGTTTTTGGACCTCCAATTATTTCTCTTTTGGCGGTAATGTTGGTTATGCCGTGGGTATCAATGATGGTAACGAAGGGGGGCTTTATTATAGACCTACTTTGGCTTACTTAATGAGTTCAAGTGTAGAGGTCAATGTTTCTTACACAGGTATAGATATAGATGAGACCTCTTGGACTACTTTGACACTGGGTATTGTTTTCAACTTTGAGCCTAAGTATAGAACTCGACGTTAGTTTCGCTGTTCTTTAGTTAACTATTATACTTCTTTGATTTCTTATTAATTGTTAAGTAACATTCGTTATTTTTGATATATGAAGATTATCATAATTAACGGTCCTAACCTAAATCTATTGGGTAAAAGGGAGCCAGAAGTTTACGGTGCACAGACTTTTGAAGATTATTTTTCAAAATTGCAGTTTAAGTTTAAAGATGTTGAGTTGGAGTATTTTCAATCTAACATAGAAGGAGAACTTATTTCTAAAATACAAGAAACTGGTTTTAGTTATGATGGTATAGTCCTTAATGCTGCGGCATATACCCATACTTCTGTTGGTATAGGAGATGCGGTAAAGGCTGTAGAAACTCCTGTCATAGAAGTTCATATTTCAAATACCCATAAGCGCGAAGAATTTAGGCATATTTCCTACATATCGCCTGCTGCCAATGGGGTTATTCTAGGCTTTGGATTAAAAAGTTATGATCTAGCCATTGAGAGTTTTTTATTTTAACTCAAAAAAATAATTAACATCTAGAGTACGGTGTACATTCGTAAATAATAGAAAACTATGCTGTTATGAAAAGAATTGTATTTCTGTTATTTGGTTTTGCTATATTACTTATTGTTTCATGTAGTGATAAAGACGAGTTGGCACTTAGTCCAAATCCAAACGCGCCTATTGATTCAGTTGGGGTATTGACGACCATAAATGCTTTTTCAAATTTATCTTTTTCCAATCCTTTGGATCTACAATCTCCAGATGATGAACGTAATAGAATTTTTGTAGCTGAAAAAGATGGAATTATAAAATCCTTTTCAAGTGAATCTGAGGTAGGTGAAGTAAGTACATTTTTGGATATTTCTGATCGCATAGCCACCGAGAGCGAACTAGGGTTGCTAGGCTTTACTTTTCATCCGGAGTTTAGTGCAAACGGTTTTTTATATGTTGTCTATACACCCAATGAAGAATTGGCGGTGATATCTCGTTTTAAGGTTTCTGAAAATGATTTGGATATTGTAGATATGTCTAGCGAAACTATTTTATTGGAAATTCCTCAACCAGATACTAATCACAATGGCGGGCAGTTGGCATTTGGACCTGATGGGTATTTATATATTGCATCTGGTGATGGTGGTGGCTCAGGCGATCCCAATGGTAATGCACAGAATTTAGAAAACTTTTTGGGTAAGATATTGCGTATAGATGTAAATACTACAGATGCTGGGTTAAATTACGCTATACCGGCAGATAATCCTTTTGTAGAAGTAGAAAATGCCAGGGGTGAGATATATGCATACGGATTAAGAAATCCGTGGAGATTTAGTTTTGATGTAGCTACCAATACCATTTGGGCTGGTGATGTTGGTCAAGGAGAGAAAGAAGAAATTAACCTTATTGAAAAAGGAGGTAATTACGGTTGGAATATTCTTGAAGGAACTTCTTGTTTTCTTGAAGATGATTGTGATAGCGCAAACACTATAGCGCCAATTTATGAATATGGTCATGAACAAAATGATAGGTCCGTTACCGGTGGTTATGTGTATAGAGGAAGCAGTTTACCTTCGTTACAAGGTTTGTATGTGTACGGTGATTTTGTATCCGGCAGAATTTGGGCTTTAGATGTAAACGGTAATAATAAATTGATCGTAGATACGGATTTGGCTATATCGTCATTTGGTACGGATGCAAACGACGAGTTGTATATATGTGCCTTTGATGGTAGTATTTATCAGTTGACTACTGAAATGGAAGAACAGCCTTAACCGTTGTCTTCTGGCTTTAAATATTTTTCTTCAACATAGAATGTTGCGAAGGGTAGAAGTGAAGCTATACCAAAAATGAAAACTTTCTTAAATGACCATTTATGGGTAAAGCCAACTATTAATGTAAGTGCTATAAAAGCGATAAAAAGCACTCCGTGGGCGTAGCCAACATATTTGTTTGGTTCTGGTATTTCAGCCCAGTATTTTAATGGCATGGTCACCCCGAACAACGCCAAATAGGAGATTCCTTCTAAAATTGCCGTTGCTCGAAATAACTTTAACATGCTAAATTATATTAAGTAGTAAATTACAAATGAATAACCTCGTCATAAGCTGCTGCCACTGCTTCCATAACAGCTTCGCTCATTGTTGGGTGTGGGTGAATTGCTTTAAGAACCTCATGTCCCGTAGTTTCTAGCTTACGGCCAAGAACGGCTTCAGCGATCATATCGGTAACACCTGCACCGATCATATGACAACCTAACCACTCACCATATTTAGCATCAAAGATTACTTTTACAAATCCGTCAGAAGCACCCGAAGCTTTCGCTTTACCACTTGCCGAGAAAGGGAATTTACCAACTTTGATATCTATTCCTTTTTCTCTAGCCTGCTTTTCGGTTAAACCTACAGAGGCTATTTCTGGAGAGCAATAAGTACAACCAGGTATATTACCGTAGTCTAATGGCTCAACATGCATTTCTGCCAATTTTTCAACACATAAGATACCTTCAGCCGATGCTACGTGAGCAAGTGCTGGTCCAGGAGTTACATCACCAATGGCATAGTAGCCAGGTATGTTGGTTTGGTAATAATCGTTCACCAAAATCTTATCACGGTCGGTAGCAATACCAACATCTTCTAACCCTATGTTCTCAATATTGGTCTTAATACCTACGGCAGAAAGAACAATATCGGCTTCAAGAACTTTTTCTCCTTTAGCTGTTTTAACGGTAGCTTTTACCCCGTCACCAGAAGTGTCAACAGAAGTAACTTCTGCAGAAGTCATAATCTTTACACCTGATTTTTTGAAACTTCTTTCCAATTGCTTGGATACGTCTTCATCTTCTACCGGTACAATGTTAGGTAGGTATTCTACAACCGTAACTTCGGTCCCCATAGAATTGTAAAAGTATGCGAACTCTATACCGATTGCACCACTACCAACAACGATCATTTTTTTAGGTTGCTTATCTAAGGTCATTGCCTCTCTGTACCCAATGATCTTCTTACCATCTTGCGGCAAGCTTGGTAGCTCTCGGCTTCTTGCGCCTGTAGCTATAATAATATTACTGGCACTATATTCCGTAGTGGAACCATCTTCAGCCTTAACTGAAACTTTTTTACCAGCTTTTAAAGTACCGTAACCTTTAATAACCTCAATTTTATTCTTCTTCATTAAGAATTGAACCCCTTTGCTCATTCCTTCTGCAACACCACGGCTTCTTTTCACGACAGCATCAAAATCCTTATCGGCACCTTTCACTTTTAAACCGTAATCTTCGGCATGTTGCAGGTATTCAAATACTTGTGCAGACTTCAATAAGGCTTTGGTAGGTATACAACCCCAATTTAAGCAAACGCCTCCTAGACTCTCTTTTTCTATAATGGCAGTCTTAAAACCTAATTGTGCAGCCCTAATTGCGGTAACATATCCACCAGGACCACTACCTAAAACGATAATATCGAAAGTGCTCATATTTTGATTTTTTGTAGTTTTAATTGAGGTGCAAAAATACAAAACCTTTATCAAATTATTTGTAGGTTTTTAAAATATGACCTTTAATCTAAAATTGTGATATTTTATTAGGAGTCATCCTGTATGTGGTATATAGGTTTTAAAGTAAAAAAGAGGTCTTAAAGACCTCTTTTTTATTTCAAAATTGTTAAGCTATATGAACTATTCTGCAGGAACAAAATTTAAAGCCACACCGTTAATGCAATGGCGTAAGCCTGTTGGGGCTGGTCCATCCTCAAAAACATGTCCTAAATGCCCCCCGCAAGTGGCACAGTGCTCTTCGGTTCTTTTGTAACCAATTTTATAATCTACATCATAAGCTACATTACCTTCTATTTCCTCATAAAAACTGGGCCATCCGGTACCTGAATCAAATTTGGTATAACTTTTAAATAAAGGAGTGGCACAGGCGGCACAAACATATGTACCTTTTTCTTTGTTTTTAAGAAGTTCACTGGTAAACGGATTTTCAGTAGCAGCTTCGCGTAGAACGTAATATTCGGCATCGGTCAATTCTTTTCTCCATTCACTGTTGGTTTTTTGAACAGGAAATTCTTTTTTATCCTTATCAATGCTGCTAGATGTCATCTCTTTCTTTTGGGCATTACCCTTACAGCTTACAAAGAGTATTAAAAGTGCAATAGCAAAATGTAGTTTCATATTATATTTTTTTAATTATGTCGATGAATTTATATAATCCTTTCAATGTATAGTAATTACGATACTTTTTTGGTTAAGGTTTTAATAAAATAAATAAAAGCCTTTGAAGATTATTCAAAGGCTTTTACTTATATAGGTTAATTCCAGGGATATTTATTGTAATGTTACTTTCTGGACTTCATCTTCCGTAATACCTAAATGTGACATTACAGAGTTGATGTTAGAAGTATCTAACTTTCCAGTGGTAGATTCCGCTGGTAATATGGCGATTCTAAATACTTGGTCGTCAGTATCGCCCGGTTGTAAAGTTGATAGGTCAAAATCTGATTCTAAGAAAATACTAACATCAAAAAAAGTATAATCGTAATTATATTGTAATAAGCCTTGGTCTAATATTCTAGTTTGTGGCATTAACCTCCAAATGTCTACAGATTCTCCATTGCTGTCTTCAGTTACATCCCATAGCATGTAAACTAAAACTACATCAGTTTCAAAAACTTCTATAGTTTGTGGAAACTCGTAAAATATGGAATAGTCATTGTCCAAGGTGAAAGTACCCTGTATGTCTATCACTTTGCCTAAGATATTAATTCCGTCCGCGCCATCGGCACCATCAGCACCATCAAATCCATCAAACCCTTGTGGTCCTTGTGGTCCTTCACACGAAATAAAGAATAGCGTTACAAGTGCTCCTAGAAATACATTTATTTTTTTCATAATGTTATAATTTTTGGTTTGAGTTTTTATTTTGAATTCTTATTTCAAAAAGCGTTCCATTTTTGGTATTTAAATATATAAATCGGATATTAACTGCTATATTTTCAACAAAAATGAAATGTAGTTGAGCGTCTTTAAAAGATGATTAGCTTTACAAAAATAAACACTCCATATGCCTAACGTACAAGTTTACTCATTATTTACAGATTTTGATATCAATCTTTTTAAAGGAGGAAAGCATTATCGACTATATGATAAACTAGGGTCTCATATCGTAGAAGTTGATGGTGTAGCCGGTACATACTTTGCTGTATGGGCACCTTCGGCGAAAGCGGTTTCTGTTGTAGGTAATTTTAATTTGTGGAATGCAGAGGAGCATCAATTAAATGTGAGATGGGACAGCAGTGGTATTTGGGAAGGTTTTATTCCCAAAATTGGAAAGGGTGAGATCTATAAATATAAAATACAGTCTAACAATAATGATATTTGGACAGAGAAAGCTGATCCTTTTGCCAGGTATTGTGAGCATCCGCCTAACACGGCATCAATAATTTGGACTGCTGAGCACAATTGGAAAGATGATGCTTGGATGGGCTATAGAAAAGATAAGAACGGTTTGGATAAACCTTATTCGGTTTATGAAGTTCATTTGGGATCTTGGAAGAAAAATGCCGAAAATAAATTTTTAACCTATAAGGAATTTGCAAAAGACCTTGTGGAGTATGTAAAGGAAATGGGGTATACACATGTGGAGTTTATGCCTATAATGGAGTATCCTTACGATCCTTCTTGGGGGTATCAACTAACAGGGTATTTTGCCCCCACATCAAGATTTGGGTCGCCCGAGGAGTTTAAATTACTGATAGATACATTTCATCAAAACGATATAGGGGTCATATTAGATTGGGTGCCGTCTCATTTTCCGGAAGATGCGCATGGTTTAGGCTTTTTTGACGGCTCGCACTTGTATGAGCACCCAGATAGAAGAAAAGGATATCATACAGATTGGAAGAGTTTGATCTTTAATTATGGTAGAAATGAAGTGAGGGCTTTTCTGATTAGCAATGCTTTATTTTGGTTAGATCAGTTTCATGTAGACGGCTTGCGTGTAGATGCCGTAGCCTCCATGTTATATTTAGACTATTCTAGAGAGGAGGGTGAATGGGAGCCAAATATGTATGGTAACAACGAGAATTTAGAGGCTATGTCCTTTATACGTGAACTAAATGAAGCGGTATATACCAACTTTGAAGGTGTACAGACCATAGCGGAAGAATCTACTGCATTTTCAGGCGTATCAAAACCGGTGGCACATGGTGGTTTAGGTTTTGGTATGAAATGGATGATGGGGTGGATGCATGATACCTTACAGTTCTTTAAGAAAGAACCCATCTATAGAAAACACCATCAAAATGATCTTACCTTTAGTATGACCTATGCGTTTACCGAAAATTTCATGCTTCCTTTTTCTCATGATGAGGTAGTTTATGGTAAGCAGTCTTTGGTTTATAGAATGCCGGGAGATGAGTGGCAAAAATTCGCAAATTTAAGATTGCTATTTGGGTATATGTTTACCCACCCGGGTACAAATTTAATGTTCATGGGGGGTGAATTCGGTCAAACGGCAGAATGGAATTTTCAACAAAGTTTAGATTGGCATTTGTTACAGTACAGTGTGCATAAGGGAGTACAGGATTTTGTAAAGGATCTAAACCATTTATATAGAAATTCTCCGGGGTTATATGAAAAACAATTTAGTCCAGAAGGTTTTCAATGGATAGATTATGGTGATCATGAAAACTCGGTATTAACGTACGTTCGTAAAGGACATGATGAAAAGAACGATTTGGTGATTGCGTGTAACTTTACTCCTGTACCAAGAGAAAATTACAGAATAGGGAACCCGAAAAAAGGAAAACTAAAGGAAATTTTAAATAGTGACGATGCCAAATATGGTGGCGGTGGCAACCTAAATGATAAGATAACATCATCAACCAAGCCTTCGCACGGTCATAAGAAGTCTATCGTAATAACTATACCGCCTTTAGGGATAGTAATATTGAAATAATCATAATAAGTTGTCGTTTAAACACATCCAATTGTAAGAGTTTCTGATTTACCGACTGTTATGCTAATAATTAAGAATTCATGATCACAAACACAGAGCTTGAATATAAAGGTAATTTATATCCAAACCACATCGTTGAATTTGCACAGGACACTGATAAAATCTATTTCACCACAGATAACGGAGTAGTATTACAAATAACTATCCTTAGGGGTAGTATTATACGGTTTAGGTACGCCACAAATTACAACTTTGAACCTGATTTCTCTTATGCCATAGACCCCGAGGCTACTATGGGCTATAGTAAATTAGAGGTGGTAGAAAATGATACGGAATATATAATTTCTACGGCACGTTTAAATATTCTGGTAGACAAGAAAACGTTACGAACCCAGATTTCTGATTTAAACGGTACTATTATCAATGAAGATGAGTTGGGCTTTCATTGGGAAGAAAATTATGAATATGGTGGAAATACCGTAAAGTTGAGTAAGATTACCCAATCTGGTGAAAGTTTTTATGGAATGGGCGATAAAGCCATGCATAGCAATTTAAAGGGTAAAAGAGTGGAGAATTGGGTAACTGATCAATTTGCCTACGCAAAAGAGCAAGATCCACTGTATAAGGCCATTCCTTTTTATATAGGTTTAAATAAAGGTATAGCTTACGGTATCTATTTTGACAATAGTTTTAGAACAGGCTTTGATTTCTCTCAAGAACGAAGAAATATTACCAGTTTTTGGGCTGAAGGTGGAGAAATGAACTATTATTTCATATTTGGTCCAGATATGCCAAAAGTGGTCAGTTCATATTCTAGCCTTACCGGTACACCAGAGTTACCACCCATGTGGGCATTAGGTTTTCATCAATCTAAATGGAGCTACTATCCAGAAAGCAATGTAAAGGAAATTGCCAGTGAATTTAGAAAGTTACAAATACCATGTGATGCTATTTATCTAGATATAGATTACATGGATGGCTTTAGGTGTTTTACTTGGGATAAAAACCATTTCCCTGATCCAAAGCGAATGATTCAAGAATTGGAGGAAGACGGATTTAAGACCGTGGTGATGATAGATCCAGGTATAAAAGTAGACCGCGATTATTGGATTTATAATGAAGCCCTTGAAAATGGTTATTTCTGTAAAAGAGGAGATGGTCCGTTAATGCATGGAAAAGTGTGGCCGGGAGAATGTAATTTTCCTGATTTTACAAACCCAGCAGTGCGTGAATGGTGGGCAGAATTGTACAAGGAATTTATGTCGGATTTGGGTGTTCATGCAGTGTGGAACGATATGAATGAACCTGCTGTGATGGAAGTTCCATCAAAAACGGCCCCATTGGACACTAGGCATGATTATGATGGTAACCCGTGTACCCATAGAAAAGCACATAATGTTTATGGTATGCAAATGGTTAGGGCTACCTATGAAGGTGTTAAAAAATATGTTTATCCAAAAAGACCGTTTGTAATAACAAGAGCGGCATTTTCAGGGACCCAAAGATATTCTTCTACGTGGACAGGAGATAATGTGGCTACATGGGAGCATTTGTGGATCGCTAATGTACAAGTGCAACGCATGTGTTTAAGCGGGTATTCATTTGTTGGCTCTGATATTGGTGGTTTTGCAGAACAACCAGATGGCGAATTATTTGCTAGATGGGTGCAATTGGGAATTTTTCACCCATTTTGTAGGGTGCATTCCAGTGGGGATCATGGTGATCAAGAACCTTGGTCCTTTGGATCTGAAATAACGGATATCGTAAGAAAATTTGTAGAACTACGCTATCAGCTATTACCGTATTTGTATACGATGTTTTACAAGTATACCAAGGAAAATGTACCTATGGTGCAGTCTTTGGTCTTTTTTGACCAAGAAGATAATCAAACTCACTTTAGGACAGATGAGTTTATATTCGGTGATAAGATATTGGTATGTCCAATACAAGAACCTAATGCTCAAGGACGCCGTATGTATGTGCCAAGGGGCGAGTGGTACGATTTTTGGACAAATGAGTTTGTAGAGGGAGGTAAGGAAAAATGGGTTGCGGCAGCATTGGATATGATTCCGATCTTTGTAAAGGCAGGGTCTATTATTCCAAAATACCCTATACAGCAATATGTTGGAGAGAAAAAAATAGAAGAGCTTGTTTTAGATGTGTATTATAAAGAAGGCACTGAAACCTCTGAAGTTTACGAAGATGCCAATAATGGTTATGATTATAAAAAAGGAAGATATTCTCTAAGTAATTATAAGCTTACGGGTAAAGACAACTCCTTGATTATTCAATTGTTCAAGGATGGTACTTTTGATACGGAGTATGAGAAAATGAAGTTGAATTTTCACGGACTTCCATTTGAGATCAGTAGTGTTAAGATAGATAATGAAGAAATACCGCTAAAGAGTATAAGCATTAATGATAACAATGATTTGCTTATAGACAAAAACTTTACCTTATTGCATTTATCAGGAAAAGAATAACTTTGTAGTTTTCTACCATTAACTAAAATGAACAAAAAATGAAAAAACTAGTATTAATAATATTCGTCTTTATAGGCGTTTCGGCTTGTAAGGTTAATCCCTTTACTGGTCAAAAAACATTGAATTTTTACCCAAATAGTCAAGTATTTCCATCTGCATTTGCACAGTATGACCAATTTCTAACGGAAAATAAGGTGGTTACAGGTACTGCAGATGCGCAAATGATTACTAGGGTTGGTCAGCGAATTTCTTCGGCTGCTGAACGTTGGTTAACGGCTAATGGGCATCCAGGTTATTTAAAGGACTATGCTTGGGAATATAATTTGGTAAATGACGAAACGGTAAACGCTTGGTGCATGCCAGGTGGTAAAATTGTTTTCTATACGGGTATATTGCCCATAACACAAACAGAGACCGGTGTAGCTGTAGTTATGGGGCACGAAGTTGCCCATGCCTTGGCAGATCATGGAGCACAGCGTATGAGTGCAGGTACATTACAACAGTTAGGTGCCGTAGCAGGTAATGTTGCAATTAAAAATCAGCAAACTTTAGGTATTTTCAATCAGGCATATGGTGTAGGTACCCAGTATTTAGGTATGCTGCCTTTTAGTAGAAGTCATGAGACAGAGGCAGATAGAATTGGCTTGCAGATTATGGCAATAGCAGGTTACGACCCTTATGAAGCTGCGGAATTATGGAAAAGAATGAAAGCGAACAGTGGTGGAGAGGCACCGCCAGAATTTATGAGCACGCACCCATCTAACGATACCAGAATAAATAATCTTACAGCTTGGGCGCCAGATGCCGCTGCAGAAGCCGCAAAATTTGGGGTAACAAATTTTAAGTAAAACTTTAAGGATTATTGTATATTGAAGCCGTTCAGAAATGATCGGCTTTTATTTTTATATATGGGGAAGACACTAGTTTTAAAAGGAAGTAAGAAATTATTGAACGCTTGGGCCTTTTATGATTGGGCAAATTCCGTTTACAGTTTGGTAATTTCGTCGGCAGTTTTTCCAATATTTTATGGCGCACTTTTTAGAATTGCCGGTATTGAAAAGGTGACCATTTTTGGTGGGGAAATAGCAAGAGCACCATTAATAAGTTACACAACATCTTTAGCCTTTGTTTTTATAGCCATCATAACACCGTTAATTTCAGGCGTTGCGGATTATTTGGGGAACAAGAAGGTTTTCATGAAATTCTTCTGCTACTTAGGAGGGTTGTCATGTATTGGTTTATACTGGTTTTCATTGGAAAATATATACTTTGGGTTAGTATGCTACTTTTTTGGCCTTGTAGGGTTTTGGGTGAGTTTTGCCATTAACAACTCCTACCTACCGGACGTTGCTTTTCCAAAACAGCAAGATGCAATTAGCGCAAAAGGATTTACACTAGGGTATATAGGAAGTGTGGTGCTTTTGGTTTTTAATTTGGCTATGGTCATGAAACCTGATTTATTTGGAATAACCACAGATGAATCTGGTGCGGCCGAAATTAAGGCCATGAAATATTCTTTTGTAACCGTTGGTATATGGTGGATACTTTTTGCACAGTACAGCTTCTACTATTTGCCAAAAGGCTACAAAAAAGAGGGGGAGCGCACCAACATTGTTTTAAATGGTTTTAAAGAGTTGAAGCAAGTGTGGCATCAGTTAGGGGATCAGGTGAGGTTAAAAAGGTATCTAGGTGCATTTTTTGTCTATAGCATGGCAGTGCAAACTGTGATGTTGATAGCAACTTATTTTGGGGAAGAAGAAATTGCTTGGGGTACGGATTCTGAAAGAACTACGGGGCTTATCATTAGTATATTGGTTATTCAATTGGTCGCAATTTTAGGGGCTACGGTTACCGCAAGTGCGTCAGAAAAATTTGGTAACATAAAAACATTGATCGTGGTAAATGCCCTTTGGGTAGCCATCTGTATTTATGCCTATTTTGTAATTACGCCTACGGACTTTTATATTGCCGCTGGTTGTGTTGGGTTGGTTATGGGTGGTATACAGGCGCTTTCTAGGTCTACCTATTCTAAGTTTTTGCCAGATACTACAGATACCACATCTTTTTTCAGTTTTTATGATGTTGCGGAAAAGATTGGAATTATAATAGGAACATTTTTATATGGGGCAATAGCTCAGAGAACGGGTAGTATGAGAAGTTCTATAATCTTTTTGGGCGTATTTTTTCTGATCGGCATGATATTGCTTGTGAGAGTACGCGAAACAAAAAAGCCCCTTTAAAAAGAGGCTCAGTTGAATTGATTGTTCGCTATTTTGATCTTATGCTTTTATCCTTTTGAAATGTCGCCAGAACCAGAAGTTTTTGTGTTTACTTTTTCAGGATTTCCTCTATAGGAAATATCCCCAGAACCAGATACCCTTGCTTTTAAAGACTTATTTGCGGTAACTTGTATATCTGCTGAACCGGATATTGTTGCGTCAACATTATCAGCTTCTAGGTCATATGCTTCAATATCTCCACTACCTGAGATTGTAGCTTCAAAATTGGTGGTGTCACCGCTTAAAGTAATATCTCCTGAACCCGACATTGAGGCAGATATATTTTGAACATCAAGGTCTAAAGTAATATCACCTGATCCTGACATTGCTGTTTTGAAATCATCAGTTTTGATTTTTGTTTTGCCAACAATATCACCTGATCCTGACATAGAAACAGAACTTATAGATTCAACGGGTACGGTAATATGAATTCCAGATTTCCAATTGCTCGTTTTTAGATTAACACCCTTTTCCGTCTTGATCACCAGTTTGCCGTCTTTGACTTCGGTAATTATGTACTCCAATAGGTTTTCTTCACCTGTTAAGGTTATTTCACCTTCGTTGCCAGATACCAAATCAACATCGAACCAGCCCGATACGGCTACACCGTCATAATCCCCTGTATTTCTCTCAATGGTAACATTGTTACCATTTCCTTTAATAGTCTTTCCCCATTGCGCTGAACAAGATAGGGAGATTAACCCTGCACATACTAATACACTTAATTTTCTCATGATATTCATTTTTAATTGATTGATTTATTTTTTGCTAAAACTTATGCCGCCATAGTCGCTTGTAAGTATAATTTTGTTGCCACTGCCTTTAGAGCCATAAAATCCTTCATAGTGTTTGTCAGATGATTTTTCTATGCTAATGTTAATAGTGAAGTCATCTTTGCCACTTACACCGGCATAACTGGTAGAAATATCGAAATCAAAATGATAGGCACTGTTGTATCCAATTTTAACTCCGGTATAATCCGTTCTAATTTCTACATCGCCAGCGTCTGCAGCAAGTTCATCTATTCTAATGGAGCCATAGTCGGCTGTTATAGATACATCTCCATGAACGACGCCTAGTTTTACTGTGATGTAATCACCATTGCCATCTATGCTTTGTAGTTCTTCAATGTCCATATTGCCATAGTCACTGGTATAATCTAAATTGCCCATTTTGCCTATACTTGCATTAGTGTAATCAGCATTGATATGAAGGTCGCCGGCTTTCTCAATAGTAAAGCCCGAGTAATCTGCTCTAATTTCACCACTGTTGATAAAACCAATAGTGGATTTTGAAGTATAGTCAAAATTTAAACGGTTGTTACGGCCTCTAAGCTCACCAAGTTCAAGTCTGCCATAGTCACAGTTTATTTTGGCGTGCCCGTCTATTCTGTCCAAAATTATATTGCCATAATCATTACTGAGGTCAACATTGTTTTTAACGGGCACCTTAATGGTGTAATTGATCTGCATATTAACGTTGTTGTTATTACCCCAGCTCCATCCCCAGCCATTGTTATTTTTGTTGAAAATGGTTTTGGCGTAAACTCTTTCGTTATTGGCTTCAAAATCAACTGAAATTTCATCTAATTTTTTTTGGACCTTGTCTTCATTGTTGCCATTGGTCTTAATGTGAACTTCAATTACTACTCTATTTTCATTCCAAGAAGTTATATTTAAGTTGCCATAAGAATTGTCTATTTTTAGCAACGCGTTGGTACTTACGTTAAACTCTTTTTTAATGGTCTTTTCTTTGGTATGCTTACCATCAAAAGAAGTGTCATTAGCGAAGACTACTGTTGAGAAAGCCAAAAATAATAGCCAAGTATATTTATATAGTAAAGTTTTCATCATGTGATTTTTTAATTGATTTAATATTTTCAATTTGAATCATAACCTCGTTTAAAAGATCGATTCTGGTTTGGAAATTGGTAATCATGGCACTTAAAATTAACTTGCTGTTACCTCCGTTTAAAAGGTCTTGCTCCATTTTGGTATAGTTCAGCTGAAGCTTTTTTAGTTGGACCATGGTGTCATTAATAATTTTTTCTGTTTCGGGTGATTTTTCTGAATTCAGTTCTTTTACCTGCTCTTCGATTAAATTCGCAAAATAGAATTGCGTTTTTGATGCTTCTGGCGAAATCTCGGCAACTTTTTCTTCAATACTTGATGCTGTGTTGAATTGGGATAATCCAACCGTTAATAAAATGGCAAATGATGCTGCGACCGATAGAAAAAGTAACCAACTGTTCTTTTTCTTGGGTGTAAGTGTAGCCACGCCTTTAGACTCGTTCAGTTTTTCTAAGAATCGCTGTTCGTGCCCGCTGGCGGGTTCGGCATAATCCAATTTGTCATGTAGCTTTATAAAAAGCTCGTCAATAGTATCTTTCTTCATTAGACTGCGAGTGTTAGTTTTTTCCTTAAACTTTCTTTTGCTCTAGAAACAGTAGTTCTGCAATTGGCATAACTAATGTTCATGATTTCACTAATTTCATCATAATCAAATCCTTCAATTAGATGTAAGGTCAAAGAAATTCTGTAGTTGTCTTTTAAATCTTTCATGGTTTCCATCACTTTTTGAGCCTTTAGTTCTGTAAACACATGGTCAGATGCAATTCCGTCATTATCTTCGACCCTGTACAATACCTCATCTAAAGCAACTTCGTTCTTTTTTTGTTGCTTTCTATATTGATGTATACTGTTATTAATAACAATACGCTTTAACCAGGATCCAAAAGTTACTTCCCCTTTAAAAGTATGCAGTTTCGTAAATGCGCTTAAAAACGATTCTTGCATAATGTCTTCTGCTTGGGCAGAGTCTTTTACGATTCTGAGTGATGTATTGTACATAGCCTTGTAATACCTGTTGTACACTTCTAGCTGTGCACTTTGTTTACCGGCTAAGCACAATTGCACTAGCTCATCAATATGTTCTCTTTGTTGGCTCAAAAAGTGATTGGTTTATTGAAAGATGAACCAAAATACAGTTTGTTACAGTTTGATGGAAATAAATTTTAATTATTCCATAAGCAATAGTTGGGTATTTATTGAAATGATTTATTTCAGTTGGCACAAGAATTGAATTAGATAATAGCAAATGAAAGTGCAAAAAGCCGTATTTAACTGATTTTCATTGTTTTTACGGCAATTATGTATAATTTATAAAAACTAAATTCTGTTAATTTAATGACAGAATGACCGATATATGAGTATGGGAGATTCTAAATTTTCAAATTTTGACAATATGTCCTTACAAGGAATAGACCAAGATTCTGAGCTAATTCCATTATTGACTCCAGAAGATGAGGAGCAAATGAATAGTGAAACCTTGCCAGAGACCTTGCCTATATTGCCTTTAAGGAATACAGTACTCTTTCCTGGTGTAGTAATTCCTATTACGGCGGGTAGAGATAAAAGTATTCACTTAATTAAGGATGCCAACAACGGCTCAAAAGTAATAGGTGTAGTTTCCCAAAAAGATGAGGAAACGGAAAATCCTGATGTAAAGGATATAAATACCTTGGGTACGGTAGCCAAAATTTTACGTGTGCTACAAATGCCAGATGGTAATACCACCGTAATCATTCAAGGTAAAAAGCGTTTTGAGATTGCCGAAGTCTTAACTAAGAAGCCTTATATAACAGCTACAGTTAGAGAAACCGCAGAAGTAAGACCGGAAAAGAACGATAAGCAGTTTTTGGCAATTATAGAGTCTATTAAAGAATTGGCTTTAAAAATTATAAGGGATAATCCTAATATTCCTAGCGAAGCATCTTTTGCTATTAAAAACATTCAAAGTGATTCTTTCTTAATAAACTTTGTTTCGTCCAATCTTAATTTGGATGTAAAGGCGAAACAAGAGTTGTTGGAAATAGGCAGTCTGCAAGAGAGAGCGTTGGCAACATTGAAATATATGAATGTTGAAATGCAAAAGCTTGAACTTAAGAATGATATTCAATCAAAAGTTAGAAATGATCTAGATCAGCAACAGCGAGAATATTTCTTGCACCAGCAAATGAAGACCATTCAAGAAGAATTGGGCGGAGTTTCTTATGATGAGGAACTAGAAGAGATGAAGGAGAAGTCCAAGAAAAAGAAATGGGGCAAGAAAGAAAGAGAGCATTTTGAAAAGGAATTGTCGAAAATGAAACGGATGAATCCGCAGGTGGCAGAATATTCTATTCAAAGAAATTATTTGGACCTGCTATTGGATTTGCCTTGGAAAGAATATTCTAAAGATAAGTTCGATTTAAAAAGAGCAGAAAGAATTCTTGATCGTGACCATTATGGTTTAGAGGATGTAAAGAAAAGAATTGTGGAATATTTAGCGGTTTTGAAGCTGCGTAATGATATGAAATCACCTATTCTTTGTCTTTATGGACCTCCAGGAGTAGGTAAAACTTCATTAGGTAAATCTATTGCAGAGGCGTTGGGCAGAGAGTATGTAAGAATGTCATTAGGTGGTTTAAGAGATGAGGCTGAAATTAGAGGTCACCGAAAAACATATATTGGTGCAATGCCGGGTAGAATTATTCAGAGCCTAAAAAAGGCGGGTAAATCTAACCCTGTTTTTATCTTAGATGAAATAGATAAGCTATCCAATAGTCACCAAGGTGATCCTTCATCTGCTATGTTAGAGGTTTTAGATCCTGAACAGAACAGTGATTTTCATGACAATTTCTTAGAATTGGGTTATGACCTTTCTAAAGTGATGTTTGTTGCTACTGCAAATAACTTGGGCAGTATACAACCGGCACTTAGAGATCGTATGGAAATTATCCATGTAAGTGGGTACACTATTGAGGAAAAGGTTGAAATAGCTAAAAAACATTTATTGCCAAAACAATTGACAGAACATGGTTTAGATGCTAGTCATTTAAAAATTGGCAAACCACAATTAGAAAAAATTGTAGAAGGGTATACAAGGGAATCTGGAGTACGTTCTTTAGAAAAGCAAATCGCCAAAATGGTACGTTATGCTGCGAAATCTATTGCCACTGAAGAAGATTATGAAGTAAAGGTGAGTAATGAAGTTATCATAGAGGTTTTGGGTGCGCCAAAAATGGAGCGTGATAAATATGAAAATAATGAAGTGGCAGGTGTTGTTACCGGATTGGCTTGGACCAGTGTTGGTGGCGATATTTTATTTATAGAATCTATACTTTCAAAAGGTAAGGGAACCATGAGTATTACGGGTAACCTTGGTAAAGTGATGAAAGAATCTGCAACCATTGCCATGGAGTATATAAAATCTAATGCTGATCGTTTTGGTATAGATGCTGCGGTATTTGAGAAATATAATGTTCATATTCATGTACCAGAAGGGGCAACACCTAAAGATGGTCCAAGTGCAGGTATTACGATGTTGACCTCTTTAGTGTCATTGTTTACGCAAAAACGTATTAAAAAGAGCCTTGCAATGACCGGTGAGATCACATTGAGAGGCAAAGTGCTTCCGGTAGGTGGTATAAAGGAAAAGATTCTTGCCGCCAAAAGGGCTAAAATTAAGGAGATTATTCTTTGTGCAGATAACGAGCGTGATATTAAGGAAATCAAAGAGTCATATTTAAAAGGGTTAACTTTTCACTATGTAAAGGAAATGTCAGAAGTTATTGATATTGCCATTACAGGGGTTAAAGTAAAAAACGCAAAGGAGCTATAACTTAGCTTTTCTTTATACTTTTGATAGGATGAAAAAAATCACCATTGCAATAGACGGATTTTCCTCAACAGGTAAAAGTACTTTAGCAAAACAATTAGCTAAAAAGCTGCAATATATTTATGTAGATACGGGTGCCATGTACCGTGCGGTTACTTTGTTTGCTATGAGGGCAGGTTTGGTAAATGCCGGCAATGTTGATGAAGATACGTTGGAGCAAAAATTAGGTGATATTGATTTGAAGTTTGTATTCAATTCTTATTTGGGTTTTGCGGAAATGTATTTGAACGGAGAAAATGTAGAAAAGGAAATAAGGACAATGCCGGTTTCCAAGAACGTTAGCCAAGTAGCCGTTTTAGAGGCAGTACGTAAAAAATTGGTAGCCTTGCAACAAGCAATGGGTGTTGATAAAGGTATTGTTATGGACGGCAGGGATATTGGTACAGTGGTGTTTCCAGATGCGGAACTTAAAATCTTCATGACCGCTTCACCTGAAAAGAGAGCTGTAAGAAGGTATAAAGAGTTATTGGATAGGGGAGAGAATGTCGTCTATGAAGATATTTTGGAAAATGTTCAAAAACGAGATTATATTGACAGTAATAGAGAGATATCTCCTCTAAGAAAAGCTGATGATGCAATTGAGTTCGATAATAGTGACTTAGGACTGGAAGATCAGTTTCAAAGAATTTACGAACATTCGCTTCGGGTTATAGAAAAACAAGTATAAAAAAAAGAGGTTAGTTTTGCTAACCTCTTTTTTATTATGTAGTATATGTATTATTTGTTTGGAATAACCAATACTTGATCAGGATGAATTACATCCGGATTTTTTAAGATGTTGGTATTCGCTTCAAAAATAGCTTTATATTTCATTGGGTCACCGTAATATTCTTTAGCTATTTTACTTAAAGACTCACCGCTTTTTACCACGTGTCTGTGATAAACAGAATCATCTTCTACTGTAATGTTCGCTTTAATATCAGAAGGGCTTTCACCGCCCAATGCTTTAATTTTATCCCAGATCAAATCCTTTTCATAAGGAGTTTTTGCTTGTCCTTTTATTTTTAGAACATCTCCTTCAACAGTTACGTTACCGTCTTTGATACCTAATTGTTCACCTAGGTCCAAAACCCCTTGATATTTCGCTTTAACGCTCATATTTTTACTTTTTTTAATGGTTATTATAATGCTTCTAAGATAAGCATATTTAAGATATTCCATTCCAAAATCATGCCATATTCTTTAATTGAATGGTATATAATAAGTTGTGTTGTCTAATTTAAATAAAATGCTTATTTTTGCACACCTTTTTTGCAAGGCATTCAAGAGAAAAAGGGATTAGATAAACAAAAAGATATAACTACTTTCATAGTCGTTGCTTAAATCTTGATAAGATTATGGAATACAAATTATTGATCAGCAAATGGCTGAAGAAAAAACAAACGCAGAGGTAGAAGCTACTACCGAAGCAACACAACAAGCTGTAGAGACTCCACAGCAAGATCCACAAGAATTTTTAGAGAACTTTAACTGGGAAAAATACGAGCAAGGAATTGAGCGTGTAGATGACTCAAAGTTGAAGGAATTTGAAGATTTAGTAGCTGAAAATTTCGTTGATACTGCCGATGAGGAAGTAGTAGAAGGGAAAGTAGTTTATATTACTGATAGAGAGGCTATCATTGATATCAACGCAAAATCTGAAGGTGTAATTTCGTTAAACGAATTCCGTTACAACCCAGGTTTAAAAGTAGGTGACAAAGTAGAGGTATTGATCGATATTCGTGAGGATAAAAGCGGTCAGTTGGTTTTATCTCACAGAAAAGCGAGAACTATTATGGCTTGGGACCGTGTAAATGCGGCTCATGACAAAGAAGAAATCGTTAGTGGTTTTGTGAAGTGCAGAACTAAAGGTGGTATGATCGTTGACGTATTTGGTATAGAAGCTTTCTTACCAGGTTCTCAAATTGACGTTAAGCCAATTCGTGACTACGACCAGTATGTAAACAAAACAATGGAATTCAAGGTTGTAAAGATCAACCATGAATTTAAAAACGTTGTTGTTTCTCATAAAGCACTTATTGAGGCTGATATTGAAGAGCAGAAGAAAGAAATCATTAGCCAATTAGAAAAAGGACAAGTATTAGAAGGTGTTGTTAAAAACATTACTTCTTACGGTGTGTTCATTGATCTAGGTGGTGTTGATGGTTTAGTTCACATTACTGACCTTTCTTGGAGCAGAATCAACCACCCGAACGAGGTTGTTGAACTTGACCAGAAATTAAATGTTGTAATTCTTGATTTTGATGAAAACAAATCTAGAATTCAATTAGGTCTTAAGCAATTGGAGAAGCACCCTTGGGAAGCTTTATCCGATGAAATTAAGATTGGTGATAAAGTAAAAGGTAAAGTAGTTGTTATCGCTGATTACGGCGCGTTCATTGAAGTTGTTGAAGGTGTTGAAGGTCTTATCCACGTTTCTGAAATGTCTTGGTCTACGCACTTGCGTTCTGCACAGGATTTCGTAAATGTAGGTGATGAGGTAGAAGCAGTTGTATTGACATTGGATCGTGAAGATCGTAAAATGTCTCTTGGCATCAAGCAATTGACTCCAGATCCTTGGACTGATATTACTACGAAATACCCTGTAGGTTCTAAACATAAAGGTATTGTAAGAAACTTTACAAACTTTGGTGTTTTTGTTGAGCTAGAAGAAGGTATAGACGGTTTAATTTACATCTCTGATCTTTCTTGGACTAAGAAAATCAAGCATCCATCTGAGTTTACTAACGTAGGTGATACTTTAGAAGTTGAAGTATTGGAATTAGATGTTGAAGGTCGTAAGCTGAGCTTAGGTCACAAGCAGACTACTGAAAACCCATGGGATAAATATGAAACTGAATTCGCATTGGGTACAGTTCATACAGCAACCATTTCTGATGTAGTTGATAAAGGTGCAACAATTGAATTTAACGATGATATTACTGCATTTATTCCTCAACGTCATTTAGAAAAAGAAGATGGTAAAAAACTAGGTAAAGGCGATGAAGCTGAATTCAAGATTATTGAGTTCAACAAAGACTTCAAACGTGTTGTAGCTAGTCATACTGCAATTTTCCGTGAAGAAGAGCAACGTAATGTTAAGGCGGCTGTCAAAAGACAAGCAGCTAGTGCAGATGAGGCTAAGCCAACTTTAGGTGATGCTAACGATGCGTTACAAGCGTTGAAAGACAAAATGGAAGCTGATTCTAAGAAGAAGTAATTTCATTAGCATATATCCTTTAATAGGATAGTTTATAAAAGCCCGGATGCATAATCCGGGCTTTTTGTATTTATGATTGTTTTTTGTTTCCTAAAGGTAAGTCGCAAAGGAACTACACGTCATTCTAATTGATTTCGTTTTACCTTTGGAATAGATGATATTCAAAAGGCTATCAGCAAAGCAAATAGGTTTTACTATTTTAAGTTTAAGATTTTAATTTCTAAAATAAGTAAACAACATAGATACGTTGAAGAAAGGAATATATTCAAATGTCTTGTTAATAGGGTAAATAGTTAAAGCCCAGATTTTCATCTAGGCTTTATTAGTTTTCATTCAGTCGGTTCCTATTAGGGTTCTAACGTAAATGAAATACTAGTGGAGATTGTTATGTAATTAGACTTTTTATGTAATTGTGTTTGCTCAGAACAAGATCAGGTTGGCAAAAAAATTAATACACCTTTTTCTTCACGAACCAGATATCTTCAAGGCTTAAGTTCAAGGTAAGTAGGTGATAGTTCTCCTTTACCAGAACGTTTTGCAATAGCCCTTTAGAGCCATAACTATATGAAAGGTTGATCATAGAATGTGTTCCTCTGCTTGTAGGTATACCAATACCGGCAGTAAAATTGTAACCTTCAATTTTTTCATCACTTATGGCTAAATAACCATTGTCATAGTTGTACCCTAATCTATAGGCTATTCTTTGACCGTATTTGTAACTAGTTGGGTCTTGAATATATTCTAGACCAAAAGCGTATATATCTTGGTCTTCATAACTTCCTATATTTTCAGACTGATCGGTGTCCGTCCAAAAGTTCTTTTTATAATCTGCACTAAAGGTTAATTCTTCAATAGGTTTAATGCTCATACCAAAACCGAGCTCTAGAGGTAATTTAAAGTCTGAAACAGTGTCAGAAGTGTCGTCTTCTACAGTAATTTCAATACCGGATAACGATTTGTTGACAGACCTTTTTAAATTGCCGTTTAAACTTGTAGGTAATTGTACAGTACTACCTATGGTAATTTTTTCGTTAACATCATATTGCAGTCCAAAGCCAAGTCTTGCACCACTATAATTTGTTTTTTCAATAGATTCAAAAGCAGTTGCATTGTAGGTAAAAGATTCCGTCTCTTCAATGTTTCCAAATAGGAATGAAGCACTTAAACCTAATCTAAGCTTAGGAATTAAGGCATAACCAACATTAAGTTTAATATCATTTAGACCGCCCAAACCGGTTACGTTACTTTCAAATGAATTTGTAGACCCTTCAATGTTGCTACTTACACCAAGTAGGGAATATCCAACATCACTATAAGGTACCATGGTTATGCCTGCACCAAAATTTTCTGCAATTCTAAAACCAAAGGCGATATTGGAAAAATTGACATTTGATTTTTCTTCAGTATCCGATGTATTGCTGTAATTATTAAATTCTCCGGTAACCCCAATATCATACAAGAAAGAGTTTTTGGGTATTAAGGCATAATTGGCAGGGTTTAAGTTATTCAACTCGTAAGTTGATTTAATACCTATGCCGCTATAGCCTAAACTATTGAACTTTCCAATACTGGTTTGGTTAATAACACCTAATCCGTATAAGGAATATGGAGAACTGGTTAAAGCTTCTGATTGTGCTGAAATTTGCTGTATGCCAAGAAAAGCTCCTATGGTGACCACTATAATTTGGTTAATCTTCATCGTAAATACCGTATGTTAATTCTAAAATTGTTTCGTTTTCCCCATTACCGTTTCCGCTCATAATAAATCGATCTACAGTAGAATTATAATCAACAGGAAGTAAGATTAAAGCATCATCAATATCCCTGTCCTTTAGGTAAAGCTCTTCTAAATAATAAGACAGGGATATTTCATAATAGATGTCGTTAAATTCTTGATTGTCCCTGTTTAAAATAGCATAGGAAGTAGAGGACAGGGTTTCGGTCAAATCATTGTTTTGGTCAACGACATATACCGCAAGGGTGTCTCTTAGTTTTAGATTGTCGTTATAAGATTGGGCAACTGGTTTTATTTTAAGGGTGCCGTCCAATATGGTGCCACTGCCAGGTATGTCGTAAAGACTTGTAATACTTGGAAATTGTACCCTCATGGCTATTCCTACACCAGATTGAATGTAACTCTCGTTGTTAGAATCGGAACTTTCTAAGTTGACCTTACTATCTGTTAAGCCCTGTAGCGGTGTAATAGGGTCTTCTGCGGTTATGCTATTAAAGAAAGGAATTGGTGTGGTTGTTGCGTTTATTTGAATATCAAAATATTCCTGTTCAGATTCATATTCGGTTTCTGTACTGTAATACAAGCGCATGTAGGTATTTTCAGAAGATTTTGAAAAACCGATGATTGAGCCATTGTCGGTTTCGTCAGGTAATAACGCTATGCCTTTAAAGTAATCCCTATATTCATCAGAATTTACAATGTCTTTCTCCTGTAGTTTGGAGAATATGTCCGTACCAAAATCGTCTATCATTTTTATGGTTATAGAGTCTCCTGCCAAAGGTCTTGGGTTGTATTCGTAAAAACCCAGGTCATCTTCATCATAGCTGATTTTACTCGTATTGTAGAAATAATCTTCACTTTCTGGATTCAGGTTTTCTATAATTTTTTTAATGTGAATGGTGTTTTTCTGTAGCGTGTCATTGTAGTAGTAATTATCATAGCCCAAGACCATTACCAAACTATCAAATACCGCCTCAGAATCTATGGTATAGGTCTCTGGTAAAAACTGCATGTAGCTAGATGCCCTAACGGTACCAAAAACAGCATCTGAATATTTTCCTGTAAGAATTCTTGTAGATTCAGAAGTAGCTAAACTATCGAACTTCATGGTAGAGGTACTCACCGTTAATGTATCGATCAATATGAGACGAATGTTACTATCGGTAAATGTCTCACCGGCTACAAAATCGGTATCATTATATATGTCATCACTGCAAGAGATAACGGCTATTGTAAATAAACCACCGATCATTATGATGTGGAGTGCACGTAGTTTGTTTAAGAACACCTTCATTTAAAATTTAGTTTTCATCAAAGCTAAATACCCAATGCGGTTGTAAAAACCTGAATAGACGAATCCGTAATGTTAAGGGATGAAATCTATTATTTAAACTATTAATGAAATGTTTGTGTTCGTAGATGAAAACCTAGGATTGGTATGTTAAAAATCAATCTTAATCTATTGTGTTTTTTAGAACCCTGGGGTCTCTAGTAGATTTGATTTCTCAAAGAAAGAACCTTAAAACAAAAAAGTAATGAATAAAAGAAAATCGTATGTATACAAAATTACCGGGGTGGCGCTTTTGGCCATGGTAGTTACAAGTTGTTCAAGTGATGATGAGGACGATTTAGGTAACTGGGTAGATAAATCTGTATTTGATGGTAGCCCAAGAAGTAGTGTATCTGGTTTTACAATAGATAATATTGGGTATATGGGTGTTGGTTATGATGGAGACGATTATTTGGCTTCCTTTTGGGCATACGATATTGAAGGTGACTACTGGTCTCAAAAAGCTGATTTTCCTGGAGCTGCTAGAAATGCGGCCGTAGGTTTTGAGATTGACGGTACTGGTTATATAGGTTCTGGGTATGATGGTGTAGATGAATTGACGGATTTTTATAGTTATGATACTGCCTCTAATACATGGACGGAAATAGCCTCTTTACCAACAGCAAGAAGAAGTGCTGTAGGTTTTGGAATTAACGGTTATGGTTATGTGGGTACAGGATATGATGGCGAAAATGATAGAAAGGATTTCTATAAGTATAACCCTGCAACCGATTCTTGGACTGAATTAGTAGGTTTTGGAGGAAATAAAAGAAGATCTGCCACCACTTTTACTATAGATGGTTTGGTGTATTTAGGTACTGGAGTGTCTAACGGGGTATACTTAGATGATTTTTGGGTATTTGATCCTGCTACTGAAAGTTGGACCTCAAAATTAGACCTTGATGAAGAAGATGATTATGCTATTGCAAGAAGTAATGCTGTTGGATTTACGTTAAACGGATACGGTTATATAGCAACCGGAGAATTAGGTGGTGCTACCAATACAGTTTGGGAGTACGATCCAGCTTCAGATGAATGGGAACAAAAAACATCTTTTGAAGGAGCTACAAGGCAAGATGCCATTGCTTTTTCAAATGGAAGTCGAGTATTTATAGGAATGGGTAGAACTGGTACATTGTACCTAGATGATTTAGATGAATTTTTTCCATTGGATGAGTACGATGACGAAGATTAATTTTTCATAGTGAGTGCAATTGTTAATTTTTTGGGTCAATCTGTGAAGGTTGGCCCATTTTTAAACATTTATTTATGAGTTCTACTGTAAAATACTCGCTTGCTATTGTGCTATTTTTGGTACTTGTCTTTGGCATTGTTATGTATATTCAATCTGAGCCCAGCCAAAACCAAATATTTGAAAGTCAAATAGTAAGTCTAGATGATGGATTTGGTTATAAGATTTTGAGAGGAGAAAAGATAGTGATCGTACAAGAGTTCGTTCCCGGTCTTCCAGGTAAGCACCAATTTGTTTCTAAAGAAGAAGCTCAGAAAACGGCAAACTTGGTACTATCTAAATTAGAAGAGGGGAAATCGCCAATTTTATTACCGGCAGATCTGGCGAAATTGAATATTTCAACCCAAGTAGGTCATTGATAGTATATGAGATCGATAATTAATAATAGAATTCAGATAGTTGTCCATATCAGCATTTGGATTCTGTTTTATGGACTCACATTTTATCCTGTACTAAATGATGCAAGACCTATTCCTTCAGATGTGTTTCCAAAGCTCATTGTAATTATAGTACTATTTTATTTCAATTATTTTTACTTGGTACCAGAGTATTTACTGAAAAAGACAGTGCTCTTTTATTTATTTCTTTCACTGGGACTTTTGATTTTTTCGGTGTATTTGCTCAATCATTTTTTTCCGCCAAGAATACCCGATAATTTCTTTATACAACAAGAAAGACCAAGAGGTCTTGGTTTTATGCCGTTTTATAGAACGTTCGTAAATCTTGGAATACCTTATGTGATCAGTGCCATTTTAAGAATGTATGTGGAGTGGAAACGTAATGAGAATTTACGTTTATCGGTTGAAAAGGAAAATATTAAGTCTGAGCTACAATTTTTAAAGGCGCAATTAAATCCACATTTTTTGTTCAATTCGCTTAATACCATTTATGCCTTATCTGTAAAAAAATCTCCCGACACCTCAGAGGCAATAGTTGATTTATCGGAACTTATGAGATATATGATCTATGAGGCAGATAAAGACTTAGTGCCTTTAAATAAAGAACTAGATTATATAAAAAGTTATATACAGTTACAGCGATTAAGACTATCTGATAGTGAAAATGTATCCTTAAAGATTACCGGGGAAGATAGAGGGCGTGCGGTGCCGCCTTTGCTATTTATCTCGTTTATAGAAAATGCCTTTAAATACGGTACGGATTATAAGGGTAAAACCTATGTCAAAATTTCATTGATAATTACAGATGCCTCTATCTATTTAAACGTTAAGAATAAAATTGGAATTTTTAGAGAACCCACCAAGAACTCGGGTATCGGACTTGAGAATATTAGAAATCAGTTAGAATTGATATATCCAGGCCTGCACAACTTAGAGGTAAGTAATGACGGCCAAGATTATGAAGTTTCTTTGACCATTTACCAAAAACAATCAAGCTTATGAAATGTATAATTATAGATGATGAGCCTTTGGCGATTGAAATACTAACGGGCTATTGTGAAAAGCTAGACTTTATAGAGTTAGTGAACTCATATACCAATCCGCTCGATGCTATTACCGAAATCAAGGAAAAGAAAATAGATTTGATCTTTTGCGATATAGAAATGCCCCAAATAAACGGTATAGATTTTATGGGCACTTTAGATAACAGACCGTTGTTCATATTTACCACAGCTTATTCACATTATGCGGTAGATGGGTTTGAGTTGAATGCAGTAGATTATTTGGTGAAACCTATACCTTATCATCGTTTTATAAAATCAGTATCAAGAGTACAAGATTTAATTTCAAAAAAACAAAAGCCAATTATGGAAGCAAACGTTTTCTCATCTACCGGTGATAGTACAGTAGAAAAAAAGTTCATTTTTGTGAAGGCGGAATATGAAAGTATAAAAATAGATTTGGACCAAATTGAATATGTACAAGGTTTAAAAGATTATTTGAAAATTCATATTGCCAACACCAATAAAACCATTTTAACGTTAATGAGCTTTAAGGAGATTATGAGTAAGTTACCTGCAAATCAATTTCTTAGGGTGCATAAATCCTATGTGGTCAATGTAAATTACATTAAAACGGTACAGCGTAACAGAATAGTTATTAATGACATGCGCATACCTATTGGTGAAAGCCATAAAGAAGCCTTCTTTTCTATCTTGGGCTTATAGATTTCACGTTCATTGATCTAAATTTATTTTTTTTGATTTTACTTCCTTATTTTGGCTGTCAAAGTTTAGATAGAATTATCTATTTTTGTTAAGCTAAAAGCACGGGTGCCCATTATGAGTCAAAAAGTTTTACTCTCTTCCAAAGAAATACATATCATCCTGCACAGATTGGCTTGCCAATTGCTTGAAAACCATTTAAATTTTGAAAACACAGTTTTAATTGGAATTCAACCAAGGGGAAAATTTCTTGCTGAACGCTTGAATAAGATTTTAAAGGAGGAGTATAAAGTAAAGAAGATAGACTTGGGTTTTTTGGATATTACTTTTTATCGTGATGATTTTAGAAGAGGAGAAAAGACCCTAGAGGCCACAAAAACAAAGATAGATTTCTTGGTAGAGGACAAAAACGTTGTTTTAATTGATGATGTGCTGTACACTGGTAGAAGTATAAATGCGGCTTTAACTGCTTTGCAATCTTTTGGCAGGCCAAAAGATGTAGAGTTGTTATGTTTAATAGATCGCAGATTCAGCAGACATTTGCCTATACAACCCAATTATAGAGGTCGCCAGGTAGATGCCATAAATGATGAGAAGGTAAAGGTGATGTGGGAAGAAAATGACGGGGAAGATATAATATACTTAGTAAATAGATAAGAAAATGAGCGAACTGAGTGTTAAACACTTACTGGGAATTAAATACCTAAAGGAAACCGATATTCAGCTTATTTTTGAAACTGCCGATCATTTTAAAGAGGTAATCAACCGGTCTATTAAAAAAGTGCCTTCGCTTAGAGATATTACCATTGCCAATATATTTTTTGAGAACAGTACTAGGACTAAACTGTCTTTTGAATTGGCGGAAAAGCGTTTATCTGCAGATGTGCTTAATTTTTCCGCAAGTCAGTCTTCGGTTAAAAAGGGTGAAACCTTAATAGATACGGTAAATAACATTCTATCTATGAAAGTAGATATGGTGGTGATGAGGCATCCTAACCCTGGTGCGGGCATATTTTTATCCAAACACGTAAATGCATCAATCGTAAATGCTGGCGATGGTGCACACGAGCATCCAACACAGGCATTGTTGGATTCTTACTCCATACGTGAAAAATTAGGAGACGTTGCAGGTAAAAATGTAGTGATCGTTGGTGATATTCTTCATTCACGGGTAGCCCTTTCAAATATTTTTGCGTTAAAATTACAAGGAGCAAATGTTAAGGTGTGTGGTCCTAAAACATTGCTTCCTAAGTACATAGAATCTTTAGGGGTCGGTGTAGAAACCAATTTAAGAAAAGCGTTGGAGTGGTGCGATGTAGCTAACATGCTGCGCATACAAAACGAAAGATTGGATATAAGTTATTTCCCGACCACACGAGAGTATACCCAACAATTTGGGGTGAATAAAAAATTGCTTGATAGCTTGGATAAGGAAATTGTAATAATGCACCCAGGTCCAATAAACAGAGGTGTGGAAATCACAAGTGATGTGGCAGACTCCAAGCAATCTATAATATTAAATCAGGTAGAAAACGGAGTTGCCATTCGTATGGCGGTAATTTATTTATTGGCATCTAAAATAAAATAATATGATTTTCACTAAAGAAGAATCGTTGATTATTGTATCTCAAGAAGAAATTTCAATTGAGCGTTTTTTAGAGAATTTGCAGAAGGAATATGCAAAATTAAAAAACGATAATTTGGTGTTAGACTTGTTAAGCTTCTCAAAGTTGACACCTTATAATGTTATCTCATTTTTAGAAATAGCAAGAATGCACAAAAAGAACGGACAGTCGTTCGTTTTGGTATCGGATAAAGTGTCTTATGATGATGTTCCTGAAGAAATTAATCTTGTGCCAACCCTTCAAGAAGCTAGAGATGTGGTTGAAATGGAAGAAATAGAACGTGATTTGGGTATATAACAATACGCAAAGCACAGATAAGAATACTTAAGTACTTATTTTATGCGCCTTACTGTATTGGGTTGTTATGCGGCAACACCAAGAACGCTTACGAATCCTACGTCACAAGTTTTAGAAATTAACAATCAAGTTGTATTAATTGATTGTGGTGAGGGTACCCAAGTAGAGCTTAGAAGGCATAAAATAAAGTTCTCAAGAATAAACCATATTTTCATTTCTCACCTGCATGGAGATCACTTTTTTGGACTCCCAGGTTTTATTTCTACCATGAGATTATTGGGTAGGGAGAAAGCACTTCATGTATACGGCCCCAAAGGAATTAAAGAGGCTATTACATTGCTTTTGAAATTGGGAGATTCTTGGACAAACTACCCATTGTTATTTCATGAACTTACCAGTAAGGAACAGGAGCTTATCTTTGAGGATGATAAGATAAGTGTAACTACCATACCATTAGATCATAGGGTATATACAAATGGCTACTTGTTCAGGGAAAAATTAGGCAAGAGAAAGCTGAATGTTACTGCGGCAGAAAAGTATGGGATTGACAAAGCTTACTATAACAATATAAAAAACGGAAAGAATATAACTTTGGATAGTGGCACTATTGTACCCAATAGTGAATTAACCTTTGATCCGCCTGAGCCAAAATCTTATGCATTTTGTAGTGACACCGTTTATGATGAAAGTTTGGCTGAAAAGATTAAAAATGTAGATGTTTTATATCATGAATCTACATTTTTGGAAACAGAGACCGATCTTGCCGTGAAAACCAAGCATGCTACCGCTAAACAAGCCGCAATGGTAGCAAAAAAAGCTAATGTAAAAACCTTAGTGTTAGGTCATTACTCTACCCGCTATAAATCAATAGTATTGTTTAAAGAAGAAGCTTCAACTATTTTTCCTAATGTAGTTCTTGCTGATGATGGTAAGACATTCGATTTTTAAACCTTTTAATACGTTTTTATAACGTTTATTTTCCTTTCTTTTTAGAACTTTGTTTATCTTGTTTTTAACACGAAAATGATGCAGAAAGATTTAGGTGATTATAGAAAATCCTATGAGAAAAGTGCGTTGGTAGAAGATAGTATATCTGATAATCCAATACAGTTATTTCAAACATGGTTTTATGAGGTTGAAAATTCCGATGGGGTAGATGAACCCAATGCTATGACGGTTTCTACGGTAGGTTTAGATGGTTTTCCTAAAAGTAGGGTAGTACTTCTTAAGAAATATACTCATGAGGGTTTTATCTTTTATACGAACTACAATAGCGAAAAGGGAAAAGCTATTAGTGAAAACCCAAATCTCTGTCTATCCTTTTTTTGGGCAAACTTAGAACGCCAAGTAATCATAAAAGGTGTTGCCGAAAAATTGCCCGAAAATCTTTCTGATGGTTATTTTGAGTCAAGACCTGAAGGAAGTAAATTAGGGGCATTAGTATCGGATCAAAGTACTGTAATTGATTCCAGAGCCGTATTGGAAGATAAATTGGCTAAGTTGGAAAAAGAATATAACGGTAAAGAAATAGAAAGGCCTAAGCATTGGGGTGGCTATTTGGTAAGACCTTTATCTATAGAGTTTTGGCAAGGCAGACCTAATAGACTACATGATCGAATTAGGTACACCCTTACCAGTGAATTTGATTGGAAAATGGAACGATTGGCTCCTTAAATATGTTAACATGAAGAATCTATTTTTAATGCGCCACGGTAAGTCTTCTTGGGAGCTAAATGTTAGTGATCAAGATAGGGCACTTTTGCAAAGAGGGGTTAATGATGCCCATTTGGTTGCTATGGAAATTGCCAGACAAGATATTAAAATAGATAAAGTATATACTAGCCCTGCAAACAGGGCATTTCACACTTGTATGATTTGTCTTAGAATTATTGGTCATCCTTTAAATAATTGTGGTATAGATTCAAGTTTGTACGACTTCTCAGGTGATCAGGTTTTTGAGTTTATAAAACAATTAGAGGATACTTTTGAAAATGTTCTCATTTTTGGGCATAATCATGCCTTTACCTTTTTAGCAAATTCGTTGGGAGATAAACTTATAGATAATGTGCCCACCAGCGGTTTTGTTCAATTACAGTTTAAAGAAAATTCATGGGCCGCTATCACTCAGGGCTCAACAATACAAACCATATTTCCGAAGCAATTAAAAGCATGATAAAAAACAACAACCAGTACGTAAATAGAGAAATAAGTTGGTTATGGTTCAACGAGCGTGTACTACAGGAAAGTGCAGATAAGAATGTGCCATTAATTGAAAGATTACGGTTTTTAGGTATTTTCTCAAATAATTTAGATGAGTTTTTCAAGGTGCGTTATGCAACGGTAAAGCGTATTGTAGAAGCTGGTAAAACCGGTAAAAGCGTACTTGGGGGAGAAAAGGCAAAAGACCTTCTAGAGGAGATTACCAATATTGTAATTGAACAGCAAACAAAAAGTTTATCAATTCTTAGAAGAATTGAACATGAGTTGGAAGGGGAGAATATATTCATTATCAAGGAAACGGAATTAAACGATAATCAAAAGGATTTCGTGAAGGCCTATTTCTTAAAGGAAGTGAGTCCGCAATTAATGACTATCATTTTAAATGATTTAACACGTTTTCCTACCCTGAAAGACACTGCAGCGTATTTGGCTGTAAAAATGGTCATTAAGAGTGATGATAGTAGAAAAGAGAAAAGATATGCCTTAATTGAAATACCCAAGGGAATTGATCGCTTTATTGTATTGCCAGATGAAGGAGATAAAAGTTATATCATAATACTAGATGATCTAATTAGGTACTGTCTTGGTAATATATTTACCATGTTCGAGTATGAATCTATTTCTGCTCATATGATCAAGATAACAAGAGATGCCGAACTTGATATTGACAACGACCTTAGTAAAAGTTTTATTGAAAAAATTTCATCTAGTGTAGAGCATAGAAAAATAAGTGATCCCGTACGCTTTGTATACGATAAGAGTATTGGCAGGGACACCTTGACTTTTCTAAAGGAAAAGATGAACATAGAAGATACGGATAGTGTAATACCAGGCGGTAGGTACCATAATCGTAGAGATTATATGGGTTTTCCAAGCTTGGGAAGAAAAGATCTTTTATATGACAAGATAGTTCCGTTACCGGTAAAGGGGCTTAGTGTGGAAGGTAGTATTTTAGAGAGTATAGCCAAAAAAGATTATTTGCAATACACACCCTACCATACGTTTACCTATGTATTAAAATTTTTACGTGAAGCTGCACTTGATCCAAAAGTACGTTCCATAAAAATTACGGTTTATAGACTGGCAAGTAACTCACAAATTGCTGCAAGTTTGATCAACGCGGTTAAAAATGGTAAACAAGTAACCGTTCAAATTGAACTTCAGGCACGTTTTGATGAGCAGGCAAATATTGAATACGCAGAGCAGTTACAGTCTGAAGGGGTTAAATTAATATTTGGTGTTCCAGGGCTAAAGGTTCATAGTAAAATATGTTTAATTGAGCGCGAAGAAAATGCAGCTTTAAAGCGATACGGTTTTGTGAGTACAGGTAATTTTAATGAATCTACCGCAAGAATTTATACTGATTTTACTCTATTTACGGCAGATGATTCTATACTAAAAGAGTTGAATAAAGTCTTTGACTTTTTTGAGACTACCTACAAGATCAACAAGTATAAACATCTTATAGTATCTCCGCATTATACCAAAAATGCGTTTATGAAATTAATTGATAATGAGATAGCAAATGCCAAGCAAGGCAAAGTGGCTTTTATCAAAATAAAGATGAACAGTTTTACCTCTTACAAAATGGTAGATAAACTGTATGAGGCTAGTAGAGCGGGGGTAAAGATCCAGTTGATCATAAGAGGTATATGTTGCTTAATACCAGGGGTTGAGGGTATGAGTGAAAACATAGAAGCTATAAGTGTTATAGATAAGTTTTTAGAGCATACTCGTTTCTTTGCTTTTGCAAATGGTGGCGATACTAAAATGTATATATCATCTGCAGATTGGATGACTAGAAACCTTGATTATAGAGTTGAAGTTGGTTGCCCAATTTATGATGAGGATATAAAAAAGGAATTGATGGATACGTTCGATATCTGTTGGAGAGACAATATGAAAGCTCGTGTGTTTAATGAAAAACAAGACAATGCATACCGTAAATCTTCCATACCTAAAATAAGATCTCAGTTTGCTACGTACGATTATTATGCTAAAAAACAGGAATCTTAAAAATAGTATTTTTTGAAAGTAAGAAAATTTGCGGCAATTGATATAGGCTCCAATGCTATTAGATTGCTAACACACAATGTTATTGAGGATAAGGGTAAAAAGACTCAATTTAGAAAAAGTGCATTGGTAAGGGTACCTGTAAGGCTAGGTGAAGATTCTTTTACCGTTGGTGAAGTTTCTGAACAAAATGAAGCCCGTTTAATAAAGACCATGAAAGCTTTTAAGCTTTTAATGGAAGTGTCGGGTGTTGAAAGGTACCGTGCATGTGCTACATCTGCAATGAGGGAAGCCAATAACGGTAACGAGATAATTGAGAAGATTGTAAAGGAATCTGGGGTCAAAATAGATTTAATAGACGGTAAACAAGAAGCTGCTATTATAGCTTCTACAGACTTAAAAAACTTGATTAAAGATGATCAATGCTATTTGTATATAGACGTTGGTGGTGGTAGTACGGAGTTTACCTTGTTTTCTAATGGTAAAATTCAAGTAAGCAAGTCGTTTAAGCTGGGTACGGTAAGACTTTTAAATAATATGGTTAAACCGGAAACTTGGAATAAACTAGAGGAGTGGATCAAAACAATTTTAAAGGATAAACCCAAATTATCCATTATAGGGTCCGGTGGCAACATTAATAAGTTGCATAAACTATCAGGTAGAAAAGAAGGTGAGCCACTTTCTTACATTTGGTTGAACGCACAATATCATTTTTTAGACAGTCTAAGTTATGATGATAGGGTGTCTGAGCTAGGATTGAATCCAGATAGGGCAGATGTTATAATTCCTGCAACCAAAATTTTTCTCTCGGCCGCAAAATGGAGCGGGGCAAAGAAAATTCATGTTCCCAAAATTGGACTTTCAGATGGTATTATAAAAGATTTGTATTATTCAGAAGTTAAATAAGCCGCGTTCTATCCGTGAATGCTTTCTTTTTTGCCTAGGTCTTTCATGATCTGGGCTTCATATTCTAAAAGACTGTTCCATTTTTTGTTCACCTCTTCAAGATCTCCATATTTACGAGCAAACTTTAGGAACATGGTGTAATGCCCCGCTTCACTGATCATTAATTTGTGATAAAATTCGGCTAGTTTTTTGTCTTCCAGTTCTTCGGATAATAATCTAAAACGTTCACAACTACGCGCCTCAATTAAAGCTGCATATAATAATCTGTGTACTAATTGGGTAGTTCTACTACCGCCCTTTGGAAAGAATTTAATAAGTTCTATAACATACTCGTCTTTACGATCCCTGCCCAGCGCATTTCCTCGCTTTAAAATAAGGTCGTGTACCATTTTAAAATGACCCATTTCCTCTCTAGATAAGGCTATCATTTCCTCAACAAGTTCAGTATATTCAGGGAAAGATACAATGAGTGATATTGCTGTACTTGCGGCTTTTTGCTCACAATACGCATGATCTGTCAATATTTCATCAATATTCTTCTCAACAATGTTTACCCATCTTGGATCGGTTGGTAGTTTTAAGCCTAACATAGTTCTCTTTTTTTCAAAATTAGAAAGAATTTAAAGACCTAACGAATTTTAATCAAAAACCTAGACCGCTTCCTGATGAATAATAATTATTTTTGATGTAGAGACCATCCAAACAACAAAAATGCATAATCCAATAGATATTCAAAATATACTGAACACATACGGGGCGCCAGATAGTGTCGCTTGGCTAAAAGGTAAAATTGAAAGTTTAAAAGAAAATAAATCTTCTAAAGATTTATTTATGACCTATAGCCTGTTAAATGTAAAATTTGATGCTGCAAACGTAATATCATTTGATGCATTGGATACAACGAGTTCGCGCTATTTAAGTGGGCACAATGCAACTATGCTACAGGTGTCGCGTATTTATTTTTTAGCAGAGGTATTAAGTAAAGATATTGAATTTTATACACCAAAGGTTGCCAATATTATACAAGTGGCAGATACCGGTGAATTAGAAACCTTCTTAAAGTATTTAGTTTTACTACCCAATCCAGAGGAATATAAACAGACAGCTGTAGAAGCGTTAAGAACTAATATTGCAACGATTTTTGATGCTATTTCATTGAACAATCCGTATCCGGCAGAATATTTTAATGATCAACAATGGAATCAAATGTTTTTGAAGGCGGCTTTTATGGAAAGAGATCTCTCGCAAATAGCATCCATTGATAAAAGAGCTAATGAGGATTTAGCTAGAATAATATCCGATTATGCACATGAAAGATGGGCTGCAGGTAGAAAAATAGATCCATTGTTCTGGAGACCTGTTTCAAAATTTTTAAATGAGCAACTTTTGGGTGATATGAAGACATTACTTAACAGTGATGATGTTGTAGAGAATTTAGCCGGAGCTCTTTGCTGTTATTATTCAGAAAACGAAAAAGCCCTTGCGCTATTAAATGGTAAGCCAGAGCTAAAACATAAAATTGCCGATGGGCATACAACTTGGAATACGATAAAACAACAATAGAATGGAAGATAAAATGATGATCATTGACCCGCATGTACACATGACGTCAAGAACAACAGATGATTATGAAGCAATGGCAGCAGCGGGAGTTGTAGCAATAATAGAACCATCCTTTTGGTTGGGTCAACCAAGAACCCAAGTAGGTTCTTTTCAGGATTACTTTAGTAGTTTGGTGGGTTGGGAGCCTTTTAGGGCCAGTCAATTTGGTATAAAACATTATTGCACTATCGGTTTAAATTCAAAAGAAGCAAATAATGAGGCTTTGGCAGAACAGGTAATAGAATTGTTACCGTTGTACTTACATAAAGAAAATGTGGTCGCTATTGGTGAAATTGGATATGACGATCAAACACCTGCAGAGGATAAGTTTTTTAGAATGCAACTAGATATGGCTAAAGAACTTAATATGACCGTACAGGTACATACGCCGCACCGAGATAAAAAAGCAGGAACCATAAAGAGTATGGAGGTTTGTTTGGAGCATGGTTTAGATCCTGCAAATGTAATAATTGATCATAACAATGAAGAAACGGTAAAAGAGGTTCTTGACCGTGGTTTCATTGCTGCTTTTACCATCTATCCCAAAACAAAAATGGGCAACGAGCGTATGGTAGAAGTTGTTAAGAAATATGGTAGTAATAATATTATAGTGGATAGTTCGGCAGATTGGGGTGTAAGTGACCCTTTAGCAGTGCCAAAAACAGCATCTTTAATGCTAAAAAGAGGTGTGTCTATGGAGGATGTTAGAAAAACCTGCTATCAAAATGCATTAGATGCTTTTAGTAAAAATGGTAAAATGAAAGAAGCGCATTGGTTGCAGCCAGATAGTATTAATCAATCGCAACTTTTTAATGATAATAGTGTTCTTAGGGGGCAAAAACCTCGTATTGACGAAGATCAAATCATTTAACAAATGAAAGAAAAGTTAATGGGTTTTGCTCGTTTGGCAAGACCTGCGAATTTGCCAACTGCCGCAGCGGATATATTGGCAGGTATTGCCATTATATTATATCTTAAGGATTTAGTAGTGCTTAATTTTATGAGTGGGCAGAGCGGCAATGTACTTTCTTTGGTTTTCTCATCAATTGCCTTATATGCAGGTGGAGTCGTTTTTAACGATGTTTTCGATGCAGATCTAGATGCGGTCGAAAGACCGGAGCGGGCAATTCCAAGTGGACTTGTACCCAAAAAAGAAGCTATTTATTTTGGTACAATTCTCATGCTGATCGGTATAACATTGGCATTTAAGACTACTGTATTATCAGGTTTAATATCTGTTGCTTTAACCGTAGCTATTTTAACATATGATGGCTACTTTAAACAATTTGGTTTTGCTGGTCCCTTAAATATGGGAATTTGCCGTGGATTAAATCTTTTAATGGGTATGTCTATTCTTGGAAACCTAACACATTGGTACATTTCATTGGTTCCTGTTGTCTATATTTTTGCCATCACATTGATCAGTAGAGGAGAGGTGCACGGAGATAATAAAAAACATATTGTTTGGGCAGGTATCTTATACGCAATAGTTATTCTATCCATTGCGTTAATTGTAATGCAACAGAAAGACAATCTCTTGGTGCTATTACCGTTTATATTAATGTTTGGTTTTTTAATTTATTCGCCTTTAATTAAAGCGTATAAAGTAAATTCACCTAAAAACATTAAGAAAGCTGTAATGGGTGGTGTATTGTCACTAATTGTGATGAACGCTTGCTGGGTGGCCGGTTTTTCTAATTGGTATTTGGCATTGGCCGTTTTATTATTATTACCATTATCCATGCTTTTGTCAAAATTATTTGCAGTAACATAAAATACGTATGCAATTACAACCTATAAAACAGTCTTTTCAAGTACAGTATGATTATCAATTATATTTTACTTCTGGACTATTTGTTTTAGAAAATCAAATGTTCGTAAACTTAATTGCGGACTATAAAGATTTTGAACCTGTAAAACTATTGTTTGTTTTAGATGACGGAGTTAAACATCATCATCCCTCTTTAATACCTCAAATTGAAGATTATTGTAAAGCACACCGGCAAACTATAAAATATACCGACACTTTAGTGTTGCCAGGGGGAGAACAAGTAAAGAATAGTGATAAGGCTATTGAATCAGTGTTAAAAGGGGTAAACGATAATAAAATTTGTCGTCATTCTTTTGTGGTGGTCATTGGTGGTGGTGCTGTAATTGATATGGTCGGTTATGCGGCAGCTATAGCACATAGAGGAGTTAAATTGATAAGAATACCTACAACGGTATTATCACAGAACGATTCTGCAGTAGGGGTAAAGAACAGTGTAAATGCATTTAAGAAAAAAAATTTTCTAGGAACATTTGCACCGCCGTTCGCCATTATTAACGACAGTGATTTTCTTGAAACCTTAGAGCAGCGCGATTGGATTTCCGGAATTTCCGAAGCCATTAAAGTGGCATTGATCAAGGATAAAACCTTTTTTAAATATATTGCCGATAATGCAGTTGCATTAAAAAATAGGGAAATGGAGCCTATGCAGTATGTTATTTACAAATGTGCCGAAATGCACATGCATCATATTGCACAAGGTGGAGACCCATTTGAATCCGGATCGTCTAGACCTCTGGATTTTGGACATTGGGCTGCACATAAAATGGAATTCATGACCAATTATGAGTTGCGACATGGTGAAGCTGTAGCCAAAGGCATCGCATTAGATGTTACCTATGCGCAGTTAGTTGGATTGATTTCTGAAGAGGATTTGCAGCACATTTTGGATGTAATGATCGCTATTGGTTTTGATTTGTCACTTCCTGTGCAGAACGATGATAAAATTGAGCAGTTATTAAACGGTATAGAAGAGTTTAGAGAGCATTTAGGGGGGCAATTGACAATAACCCTTATTTCTGATTTGGGCGTAAAGTACGACGTACATACTATTGATATGGAGTTAATGTCCAAGGCCATTACTAAACTTAATCATCAATTCGCATTAAATTAAATGCAATGCAACTGAAAAAAAACCTTCACCTAACATATTGTACAAATATTCACCCTGGGCAAGATTGGAAAAATACTTTTGAAAGTATTAAGCGTCATGTGCTTGGTATAAAAAATGAAGTTTCAAAGAATCAAGCTTTTGGTTTAGGACTGCGCCTATCAAATAAAGCCAGCGAAGAGCTTGACATGGGCAGTAATTTGACCGACTTTAAAAAGTGGTTAAATGATAATGATTTGTACGTGTTTACCATGAATGGTTTTCCTTATGGAAATTTTCATGACGAGCGTGTAAAAGATTTGGTACATGCGCCAGACTGGACTACAGATGACCGCTTAAATTATACCAAAAGATTGTTTCGTCAACTTTCAGAATTAATTCCCGCGGGATTGAATGGCGGAATTTCAACATCTCCAATCACATATAAATACTGGCATAAGACCCTTTTGGAAACAAAAAATGCATTTGAAGCCGGTGCTAAGAATATGCTTGAAGTTGCCAAGCAATTGTTCAAAATTGAACAAGCTACAGGAAACTATTTGCATTTGGATATTGAACCTGAACCAGATGGTTTGCTAGAAAATAGCGATGAGGTTTTGTTGTTTTATTCGGATTACTTGGTTCCTATAGGTAGAGCTTATTTTAAGCAGGAATTAGGTTTAAATGCAGATGAGGCAGAAACTATAATTAAAAAATATATTACGGTTTGTTATGATGTTTGCCATTTTTCATTGGCTTATGAAGAACCTACCGATACGTTTGCCAAGTTCAAGGCAAATAGTATAAAAGTTGGTAAAATTCAAGTAAGTGCAGCGTTAAAAATTATTTTTAACGGTACCAATGATGAACGAATTTGGGAAGAACTTTCACAATTTAATGAGCCTACCTATTTACATCAGGTAACCGAAAAATTAGACGGAAAGGTTAAGACTTATAGTGATTTACCTTTGGTATTGGAAGGGGATAGAACTCATGAAGAACTAAGGGCCCATTATCACGTGCCTATATTCTTGGAAAAATATGGTGAACTGTTTTCTACACAAGATCATATTCTAAAAACAATAGCATATATTAAAGAAGACCCAATTTCAGAGCATTTAGAGGTAGAGACTTATACATGGGATGTACTCCCAACAGATTTAAAACAGGATTTATCAGTGTCAATAATACGAGAACTAGAGTGGCTTAAATCACACATGTAATATGAAGAAAACGGTTGTCATTAATGTAGTTGGGTTAACAAAACGATTGATAGGTGAACATACACCGTTTATAAAATCATTTTTAGAGAGAGGGCAGGCATTATACATAGAGCCTGTGCTACCTGCCGTTACATGTGCTGTTCAATCTACCTATGTAACCGGTAAATGGCCATCTGAACATGGTATAGTTGGTAATGGTTGGTATTTTAAAGATGAGTGTGAAGTAAAGTTTTGGAGACAGTCTAACAAACTGGTAGAACAACCAAAAATATGGGACGATCTCAAAGAAAAATATCCCAATTTTACCTGTGCCAACCATTTTTGGTGGTACAATATGTATAGCAACGTGGATTTTAGTCTTACACCAAGGCCTAATTATTTGGCAGATGGCAGAAAAATTCCAGATGTATATTCATATCCTGCTGAATTAAGGGATGAAATGCAAAGTACATTAGGGACATTTCCGCTTTTTGAATTTTGGGGACCAAAAACTACCATCAACTCATCTAAATGGATTGCAAATGCAGCTTTGTTGACGGATAAGAAACATAATCCTGATCTAACATTGATTTATTTACCCCATTTAGATTACAATTTACAACGTTATGGTCTTGATTTTAAAATAATTTCTAAAGATTTAAATGAAATAGATGCTGTAGTAAAACAATTGGTACAACATTATGAGTCTTTAGATGCCAGGGTAATACTTCTTTCCGAGTATGGAATTACAAATGTAAACAAGCCAATTCATCTCAATAGAATATTAAGAAAAGAAGGATATATAGCTATACGTGAGGAGCGTGGACTGGAGCTTTTAGATGCTGGTCAAAGTGATGCTTTTGCTGTTGCAGACCATCAAATTGCCCATGTGTATTGTAAAAATGACAAGGATATTGATAAGGTAGCTACATTGATAAAAGCAGTTGAAGGTGTAGAGAAAGTGTTATATGGTGAAGATTTAAAGGACTACTATATTGATCACGACCGCTGTGGTGATATTGTAGTAGTAGCAGATAAAGACTCATGGTTTACTTATTATTTTTGGTTGGATGATGCCAAGGCACCTGACTATGCCAGAATGGTAGATATTCATAAAAAACCGGGGTATGACCCTGTTGAAATGATGACCGATCCAAAAGATAAGTTGGTTATGGCAAAAGTTGTTGGAAAGCTCATAAAGAAAAAAATGGGCTTTAGAACGGTAATGGATATTATACCAATAGATGCCACTTTAATAAAGGGTTCTCATGGTCGTATAACAGAAGACGTTGAAGACTATCCAATTTTTATAAGTAATCATAGCTTTGGTAAGAAGAATCAAACTATTAGTGCAATACAGGTACGTGATCTTATTGAAGATCACCTATTAAACTGAATTTAGATGAATGTATTATTTAAAACATTAGGATTTGTATTTGCAATTTTATTTGCGATAGGCGCAGTGTTACAGTACAATGATCCAGATTCTTTACATTGGATCATCGTGTATGGTATAGCGGCCTTAGTGTCGTTGTTATTTGCATTGAAAAAAGTTAAATTTGTTGTGCCGCTGGTATTGGGGGTGTTTGCTTTTATAGGTTTTGTTTATTTGTATCCGTCAGATTTTCAAGGTTTTGATTTAAATGATGGAGATATTAAAACAGTTGAATTGGGAAGGGAAGCTTTTGGGTTATTGATAATTTCGGTAGTTCTTTTAGTATTCGCTTTTAGAATAAAGAGAACGCTATAGATCTAAATCGAACTCTTGTCTCAATAAATCAATCACAGGGTTTTTCTCTCTTAGTTTTTCGTATTTTTCTTCAGGAGTAAATGCAAATTTCTTTGCCGTTGTTTCATTCACCGTAATGTCTAGGTGTACGAAGTGATTGTTTAATTTGGCACGTAAATATTCCATTAGCTCAAACTGTTCGCGCTCAATCTCCTTTTTCATTGTACTGTTAGGAAGCTCAATATGAATTTTAAAATCTTCCTTAAGTTTTGGGACATCGGTGTGTAAGTTTGATGCTAAAATTTTCTGCCCTTTTTTATCTATAATTTCTATAAAATCAGCCCAATGCTTGCGTAAATCTTCTTCGGTAAAATTTTCTCTTGGTAGATTTTTTTCATCGATAACAACCTCAATTCTGTTGAGTTCGTGCTGTTTTTTGGCGTTTAGACTTTTAATTGAAAGACCTGATACCCTTTTGGTGGGACGATTGATTTTAATCTTTTTATCATCCTTTATATCGTTCGTTTCCGGCGTATTAAGTGGCTCCGGTTTCTTTTCTTCTAATTTAACTTGTGGGTTTGAAACTACATTAGTTTCTTCTGTACTAGTGTGATCAGTAGTAGCCGCTGTTTTTGTTTCAGAAGAAATACTATCTTTTGCCGGTTCTGCTTTGGTGCTTACCGTTTCGGTATTATTATTTTCAACAGGTTTCTCTATAGTCTGGTTTGAAGAACTAGCAACTTTTGGAATCTGTTTGTAAAATACTGAAGGAGCAATAAAATCAATGGTCTTATTTTGAAGTGCTACTGATTCAGGATTTTTTTTTTCTCCATCAAAATCGATAGAGGCAAGTTTCATAAGTGTCAATTCAACTAGAAGGCGTTGATTTTTACTTGTTTTGTACTTTAAATCACAATCATTTGCAATATTCAGCCCTTGTAATAAAAAGGAAGGAGATGTCCTTTTACTTTGTTCTCTATATAATTGTTGGGCTTCTTCGCCTACCTCTAATAAAGTAATAGTGTCTGGGTGTTGACATACCATCAAATCTCTAAAATGAGATGCTAAACCAGATATAAAATGGTGTCCGTCAAAACCTAAAGACAATGTTTTATTAAAAAGTAAAAGTAGATTTGGAATCTTATGTTCCAATATTAGATCAGTGGCTTCAAAATAAGTATCGTAATCTAAAACGTTCAAGTTTTCTGTAACTGCTTTACGTGTTAAATTAGATCCAGAAAAGCTAACCACTCTATCAAAAATGGACAAGGCATCTCTCATGGCACCATCAGCTTTTTGGGCTATAATATGTAGTGCATCATCTTCCGCATTTATTCCTTGATTTTCTGCTATATATTTTAAGTATTCAGCGGCATCTTTAACCGTAATTCTTTTGAAATCGAATATTTGACATCTAGAAAGAATAGTAGGTATAATTTTATGCTTTTCTGTGGTTGCTAGTATAAAAATAGCATGCTTTGGCGGTTCTTCTAATGTTTTAAGAAAAGCATTAAAAGCCGATTGAGATAGCATATGCACCTCATCAATGATATAAACTTTGTATTTACCTACTTGTGGCGGTATGCGTACTTGGTCAATTAAATTTCTAATATCGTCCACAGAGTTGTTGGAAGCGGCATCCAACTCAAAAATATTGAAAGCAAAATCTTCATTCTCCTGTTCTGTGCCATCAGAATTTATTTGCTTTGCCAAAATACGTGCGCAAGTTGTTTTACCTACACCTCTAGGACCACAGAATAAAAGCGCTTGAGCTAAATGATTTTGGTCAATGGCATTTTGTAAAGTATTGGTTATAGATTGTTGACCTACAACATCTTTAAATGTTTGAGGTCTATACTTACGTGCCGATACGATAAAAGGTTCCAAAATGCTACTCTCGTTTATTCTATTACAAATATAAATATAGCTTGGAATACTTACGAGAATTAAGGTTACAGATCATCTTTAGTTATCAACAATTGCAGTACATTTGCGCAAAGCAGACCGCCTTATCGCTGCCAAGCAATTGGGAGAGGAAAGTCCGGACACCATAGTGCAGTATAGCGGGTAACGCCCGTCCGTTGAAAAGCGAGGACAAGTGCAACAGAAAGCAAGTACAGTTAGGCTGTAGTGAAACCAGGTAAACTCTATACGGTGAAACGTCATGTAAATCGGTGTTTAAGGGCTGCACGCCCAAGCCGAAGGGTAGGCGGTTAGAGTACTGGGGTAACCCTTTACCTAGATAAATGATAAGGAGTTCTAATGATTTTAGGATACAGAATCCGGCTTATGGTCTGCTTTTTTATTTTGTTATTTTTCAAAAAAACTAAAAACACTACCACCATATTTTCGTGAGTTTTTGTAGAAAGGTAATTCTGCTAAGCTGGTGCGGTTAGAGTGTTCAATAATTAATACACCGTCTTCTAATAAAAGGTCGTTTTCAAAGACCAACTGAGGTAATTTTTCAAAATCGGTAAATTCCATATCGTAAAATGGATCGGCAAAGATGATATCGAATTTTTCGGTATTTCGCTGTAAAAAACTAAAGACATCGCTCTTTAAAGTTCTAATGTTCATATCTAATAGGGAAACCGTCTTGTCTATAAAATCTATACAACCACCATGGGCATCAACGGCAAGTACATCATCTACGCCTCTAGATGAAAACTCGTAACTGATGTTTCCGGTACCGGTAAAAAGATCTAAAACCTTCAAATCAGGAAAGTAGTAAGAATTGTTCAAAATATTGAACAAGCTTTCTTTGGCCATGTCTTTGGTAGGTCTTACAGGTAATTTTTTAGGGGCTATTAAGTTACGACCTTTGTGCTTTCCTGAAATTATTCGCATTATATAGTATTAATGAGCGTGAAGTCTATAGAACTGGAAGATGGTTCTCCAAGTTTTATTAATTGTTGGGTTGAGGGAGCGAAAATGCTAATATGTTGTATATAATTGTAACATAATTTAAAAGTTGCATCATCTTCTTCAATATCTCCAAAAAGTTTTACAATTGCTGTTTTAGGGTCTAACTCCAGCTGTTCTAAAACAAATAACAGGTAATAGGCAAAATCTTCTTTGGTGTCGTATTTAAAGCTGTTGTAAAGCATTAATTTACGTTGGTTCAAAACCGTAATGTCCAGCTGATCTTTGCTAACATGTACAAAGCATGTAGTTTCTTGGTTTTGTGTTTGGTTGTTCATTAAAGATTGTAGCAGTACCGTGCCATTATGCATATAGTGGAATTCACCGAAAAGATCATAAATATAATTGTTGATATTTACGTAAGGCACATATACAATTACTAGATCGTGATTTTCAACTTCGTCATAAGCCAAAATATCATTTGCCAAAATTTTGGTGTTGAACTTTAAGTACTCGTATAAATTATCGGCATTGAACAATGATTTAGGAACTAAACCAAAGAGGGTGTTTCTATGAACTGTAACCACCTCGTCAAACTGCATATTTTCTATATCATGTTTCAGAAATAATTTATGCAGTTCATCCTTTGCTTCCATAGGGTTTTTTTCAAATGCGAAATCAACCCTATCAGATAGCAATAATTTTTGCGAAACAGTATCTGCCACACAAAAAGAAAGTCCATTCAAGCTAACCTGAATGGACAATTTCTTAAAATTTTTATCCGCTATATTTAAGCTATTATTTCTTCTCCTTTTTGTCATAAATAGCAGGCCAGTTACCAGTTGTGCTAACATCTTCAAGAGAACCTACTTTAATAGACGGTCCATTAACCTCTTCTACACTTAATGCGGCTTTTTCACGAGCCAATAAATCTTTGGGCTGATCGTATAGTACTACTTCCTTGTCAACTTTAGCTTCAAAAACAGGGGCTTTATAGCCACTCTTTTCTACAAAGGCAGATTTCATTGTAAATTTTTCTCCGTTTGCAGCTGTAGGTACTTCCATTAAGCTTTTATATCTGGTATCTGCTTTAAAAAGAGAATCTTTTACAGAAACAAAACCCAATGTATCAATAATTTTCACCTCTCTTAACATGTCAATACCGTAAGCTTTATCGAACTCCATAAATGAAGAATCTCTTTGCTGTGTAATTACATATTTACCGGTATCGATAAAACGAATAAGACTATTGAAATCATTTGCATACTTGCCATTAACAGTTTTGTAAGCCTCTTGCGAATTTCTAATATCCTTTAGCTTAGCAATAACTTGTGCAAAACGCTCTTCTTTTACCTCTTTAAATTTGATTGGTCCGGTAATGGAGTTGTAAATAAAGTATCCTAAAGCGATACATCCAATCCAAAGTACAATTTGTATTACGGTCTTCATTTCGTATGTGTTATTTTTATTTAGTGGTCTTCACAAATCTACAATTTTTTTTTAATGGTAAAAGTTTTTAGCCTAAAAATCATCTTTATCTTTGGGGGCTCATGAAACCAATAACACCCGCTTCTTTCTATACTATACTAGAAAACAAATTTCCTCATTCACCAACTGCCACACAATCAGTGGCTTTGCAAAAATTGGCAGAATTCACACTGTCAACAGTTAAAGATGAAGTTTTTTTATTAAAAGGCTATGCCGGTACCGGAAAAACTACTTTAATTGGCACTTTGGTCAATAGTTTGTGGAAAGTTCAAAAGAAAGCTGTGTTAATGGCTCCTACTGGTAGGGCTGCAAAAGTGATGTCCAACTATTCGAATACGCAGGCATTTACCATTCACAGAAAAATATATTTCCCGAAAAAGCAAAGTGGTGGTGGAGTTCAATTTGTGTTGGCACCTAATAAACATAGAGATACTTTGTTTATAGTGGATGAGGCTTCAATGATTCCCGATACCGCTGCAGATTCAAAGTTATTTGAAAACGGTTCTCTTTTAGATGACTTAATGATGTTCGTTTATTCAGGACATAAGTGCAAGTTGTTGCTAATAGGTGATACGGCACAATTACCACCCGTTCATTTGGTGTTGAGTCCGGCGTTAGATGGTAACAAACTTTCCTTAAATTATAATAAAGAGGTCGTTAGGTTAGAACTAAGCGAAGTGGTAAGACAAGCGGGAGATTCTGGTATATTGGCGAACGCTACATTATTGCGAGAGCAACTGCAAAGCGATTTTTTTGAAGATTTTAAATTTGATGTAGACCCCTTTACAGATATTGTAAGATTAATAGATGGCAATGAAATACAGGAAGCCATAGATAGTTCGTATGCGGAAAACGGAAAAGAGGAGACGGCATTTATAGTTAGGTCAAATAAGCGAGCAAACTTATACAATCAGAATATACGCGAACGTATTCTTTATCTAGAGAATGATATTGCCGTTGGTGATTTTATGATGGTGGTAAAAAATAATTACTATTGGTTAAAGCCAAGCTCTGAAGCTGGATTTATAGCTAATGGAGATATTATTGAAATACTGGAAATATTCGATATCAAAGAAATTTATACTTTCAAATTTGCCGAAGTAAAGGTGAAAATGGTAGATTACCCCAACATGGCGCCATTTGAAACGGTATTGTTGTTAGATACTATAACAGCGGAATCTCCTTCACTATCCTATGAAGACGGCAATAGGCTTTATCAAGAAGTAATGAAGGATTTTGCCCATGAAACTTCAAAGTATAAGAAATTTTTAGGGGTAAAGAATAATAAATACTTTAACGGTTTACAAGTTAAATTCTCATACGCTATTACATGCCATAAATCTCAAGGTGGGCAATGGAATACTGTATTTGTAGAACAACCTTATTTGCCAAATGGTATTGATAAGGAATATTTAAGATGGTTATATACAGCGGTAACCAGAGCGAAGAATAAATTGTACCTTATAGGTTTTAAAGATGATTTTTTTCTTGATTAAGAAAAGATTATTTTAGTATTTATGGACACGGAAAAGGAGTCTTTTCCATAGTGAAATCAACATGACAACCGATACGATTTTAAGCATTTTTTTAGGGGTAGGATTAGCAGCATCTGTTGGGTTCAGGGTGTTTTTACCATTGTTTGCATTAAGTTTGGCATCTTATTTTGGAGTATGGGAACTAAATGATAATTGGCAATGGATAGGTAGTCTAGTTGCCGTATTGACATTGGGCGTGGCAACCTTACTTGAAATTTTTGCCTACTTTATTCCTTGGTTCGATAATTTACTGGATAGTATAGCCGTACCATTGGCAGCAATAGCGGGTACTGCCGTAATGGTATCTACAGTGGCTGATCTAGATCCCGTAATAACGTGGTCATTGGCAATTATTGCGGGCGGTGGTACCGCAACAGCAATTAAGGGTGCTGGTGCCACGGGGAGATTGGCATCCACAGCTACCACCGGAGGTCTGGCCAACCCGGTAATTACTACCGTTGAAACAGGTACTGCCGCAGTAGTGTCCGTTGCCTCGATATTTGCACCTATATTAGCAGCCGTTTTGGTCATTATCATATTAGTGATCATTTTTAGGATTTACAGAAAATTACGACCAAAGGCTAATACTTAAAATATATTTAGTTGAAAAAAATAGCAATGATTCCTGCCCGCTATGCGGCATCGAGATTTCCTGCAAAATTAATGCAGGATTTGGCTGGCAAACCGGTCATTTTAAGAACTTACCAAGCTGCAGTACATACAAAGCTTTTTGATGAAGTTTATGTGGTTACCGATAGCCAGGTTATTTATGATACCATTGTAAGGGAAGGTGGTTTGGCTATCATGAGTGTTAAGGAACATGATTGTGGCAGCGATCGTATTGCCGAGGCAGTAATGCAAATGGACGTTGATATTATTGTAAATGTACAAGGCGATGAACCATTTACAGATCGTGAAAGTCTTGAGGGTGTAATACAGGTGTTTGAAGATGACGTTCATAAAGAAATTGACTTAGCATCGTTAATGGTTAAAATCACAGATGAGGAGGAAATTAATAATCCAAATACGGTAAAGGTAATCGTAGATAATAGGGATTTTGCACTGTATTTTTCAAGATCGCCAATACCTTATCCAAGAGCAAAAAACAAGGATACTGTCTATTATAAGCACAAAGGTATTTACGCTTTTAGAAAAAGTGCTTTGATGGATTTTCAACGACTGCCAATGCTTCAATTAGAGGCTACCGAAAAAATTGAGGCTATACGTTATTTGGAATATGGTAAAAAAATAAAAATGGTAGAAACCAATGTTCAGGGCATAGAAATAGATACACCTGAAGACTTAAAGAAAGCGCAGAAGGCATGGAAATAAATTTTGATGGAATTAATGTAATTGGTTTTGATGCAGATGATACCCTATGGGTAAACGAAACTTATTTTAGGGATACTGAAGATAAATTTGGCGATCTTTTAGAGAAGTATGAAACTAAGAATAAAATAGATCAAGAGCTTTTTAGAACTGAGATTAAAAATTTGGACCTTTACGGTTACGGCATAAAAGGATTTGTACTTTCTATGATCGAATGTGCGTTGGAGCTTTCAAATAATCAAGTTGCTCCTAAAACGGTAAGAGCACTTTTGGATTTAGGTAAAGAAATGATAACACAACCCGTTGAATTATTAGAAGGGGTGGAAGAAGTACTTCAAAGTTTAAAGGACAAATATCGTTTAATTGTACTGACCAAAGGTGATCTCTTGGATCAAGAGCGTAAATTGGAGCGGTCAGGTTTATCAGAATATTTTCACCATGTAGAAGTATTAAGTGATAAGAAAGAGAAAAACTATAGTGATTTATTAGAGCACTTACAAATAGAACCGGACGAGTTTTTAATGATCGGAAACTCTTTAAAGTCAGACGTATTGCCACTTGTGAATATTGGAGCAAGAGCGGTTCATATACCTTTTCATACCACATGGCAGCATGAAGAAGTAACGGAGGTTGTAGATAATAATGGTTATATGACAATGTCTACTTTGACCGATGTACTGAAATACGTTTAATGAAAATGCAGGTGAACAAACAGATGGCAAAGAGCAATATACCGACCAAAGCATCACAAGAATTCCGTAATTTTCCTATGGTACCTAGAGTGGTCTATGGTGTAGGTAGTTTTGATACTCTTGGAGATATTTTGATGCCAAAGAGAAAACATTCTGAAGCACCAATGATATATTTGGTTGATGATGTTTTTGAAAATACAGAATTGATTAATAGAATACCTAGTATATTTTGTGATCAAATTATTCTTATTTCAGCCAATGAAGAACCAAAAACAGAGCAAGTAGATGCATTGGTTTCTATGATTAAGGAAAAGTTTACAGAGCTTCCTTCCGGTATTATAGGTATTGGGGGCGGTACACTTTTGGATTTGGCAAAGGCTGTAGCGATTATGCTCACTAATAAAGGGAGTGCATCAGATTATCAAGGGTGGGATTTGGTGAATAAGCAATCAATCTATCATGTAGGTATTCCCACAATTAGTGGTACAGGAGCTGAAGTTTCAAGAACTACGGTTTTAATGGGCCCCGAAAAGAAGTTGGGAATCAATTCAGATTACACCACTTTTGATCAAGTAATTCTAGATCCGGATTTAACCGTAGGTATTCCTAAGGAGCAATGGTTTTATACAGGGATGGATTGCTTTATTCATTGTATAGAATCACTTAATGGTACTTTTTTAAATGCATTTAGTAAAAGCTATGGCGAAAAGTCTTTAGAACTTTGCAAAGAAGTGTTTTTAAAAGATATCGAAGCATCCGATAGTAGAGAAAAATTAATGATGGCATCGTGGCATGGTGGTATGAGTATAGCTTATTCCCAAGTAGGCGTTGCACATGCCATGAGTTATGGTCTAGGTTATGTTTTAGGAGTAAAGCACGGAATAGGAAATTGCTTGGTTTTTCAATATTTAGAAGAGTTTTATCCTGAAGGAGTACAGTTGTTCAATGCAATGTTGGAAAAGCATAATATAGTATTACCAAAAGGAATTTGCTCTAAATTGACTGATTCGGAAATGAATACAATGGTTACGGTTGCTTTAGGTATGGCGCCACTTTGGGAAAATGCCCTAGGAGCGCAGTGGAAAACTATTATCACCCCAGAAAAGCTTAAGGCTATTTATCAAAAAATATAGTCTCATTTAAATTACCTCTTACATTATAATATGAGGCTTTGCCAAATAGGCAGGTCAATACCCAAGTAATATGCAGCAAATAGCAAAATTCATTTATTTTAAATTATTAGGGTGGAAGCTAAATGGAGTTTTTCCATCACATTTAGATAAGTTTGTCGCCATCGTAGTGCCACACACCAGTTGGTGGGATTTTTTATTGGGGTTGTTGATACGAGCGGTTTGGCAAGAAGAGATAAACTATGTAGGTAAGAAGAGTCTGTTTAAAGCTCCTTTCGGTTGGTTTTTTAGGTGGACAGGTGGTGCGCCAATTGATCGCACAAAAAATAGTGATACTGTGAAGGCAACAGCACATATATTTAGTGAACGGAAAAAATTTAGATTGGCACTATCTCCGGAAGGCACCCGAAAAAAAGTTGAAAAATGGAAGACTGGCTTTTATTATATAGCCAAAACTGCAAATGTGCCTATCGTTTTAGTTGCTTTTGATTATGGTAAGAAAGAGATAAAACTTTCAGGTCCGATGACACCCACAGAGGATAAAGAAGCTGATTTTAAACAGTATCACGCTTTTTTTGATGGGGTGGAGGGGAAGTATGTATAAATGTTATTAAAAACTTTGGAATGCTAATGTAAGTAATGCTCTGTTTATTAATTAGGATAATACTTTCCTTATAACTACTAATAATGTTGTCGTTTATCGATTTTTTTAGTCTTTCATCTGGTATTAAGATGTTAATTTTTCGTTAATCTAATACTGTTGTAATTTTAATTGGGTCAATTGATTAATTGACTTTCCCCTACTTTTTAATGTCTCATATGATGTTTGTTGACAATAAGTTTTGTTGATGGATATCTCTTTAAATATATCTAAATGAAAATAAAAAAGGGGGTAAGTAGTTGGTTAAAAATAGCTGCTGGTTTTGCAGTAATTTCAGTGTCCTTGAGTTTTGGTTCTATGTTTTTTGGACCAGGTTATAGCGATGTACAGCCAATCGGATCATTTGTTAATGGAAACTTTCCAGACGTTGATCTTGATCAAGATCCTTATGAAATTGCCTATCCAAATATAAGATTCGATTGGCCATTAACATACTCTATCGTGCCCGGTCAAACTAGAGTAATTGTCGGGCAGCTCGATGGAAAGATTTATTGGATGGAAGATAACCAAGCAGTTCCAAATAAGAACTTATTAGTTGATTTTTCTAATGAAATTGGTGATGCCGTTTCACCAAATATTGAAGTTTGGGATGGAGGCCTATTGGGATTGGAAATTCATCCGGAATTTGGCACACAAGGTAAAAACTACATATATATTTATTATACCACGGAATCGGAGACAGGTGATGAGACTTTAAATAGTGGTGGTAATGGAACGTTTGGTTGTGATTTATCCAATTTTCATGGAAATTACATTCATTTAGATCGCTTCGAAGTGAATCCGTCGAATATGTCATTCATTTTAGATTCTAGAGTGCGTATGATGCGTCGTCGAATGTTGAATACTACTCATAGAGGTGGTGCAATGGAATTTGGTGATGACGGTTTTCTTTATATAGCCACAGGAGAGCAAGGTAGGGCTGTAAATGCACAAAATATTGTTGATAATTTGGATGGAGGTGTATTGCGTATAGATGTGGATATGAATTCAGATAGGAGTCATCCACCAAATAGGGTAATGCCTGAAGATGCTGGTGAGTCTGATGAATTTACGGGTAGGCTATATTGGATACCTAATGACAATCCCTTCGTTAGTACTTCAGGTGATAATTTTGAGGAATATTATACGGTAGGTAACCGAAGCCCTCATAGAATGAGTAAAGACTCTCAAACAGGCAAGTTGTTTATAGGTGAAGTTGGGCAAAGCACTCATGATGAAATAAATATTGTTGCTAAAGGGAAAAATTATGGTTGGCCTGTTTGGGAAGGAGAAATTGCGGGTCCTTTTAATCAATGTAATATTCAAATGCTGAATAATATGGAACATGAAGTTCCTTTGACTTCATTTAGTAGGGATGATGCTAAATCAATAATAGGAGGTCAGGTGTATCGTGGGTCTGAATTTACGTCCTATAATGGAAAATATATTTCCGCTGATTGGCTTACACAGAAAATTTTTTCTGTTGATATTAATAATGGTAGCCATGTAACCTTAGGTACATTGCCCAAAAGACCGATTTCTTTTGGCGAAGGGTCAGACGGTAACATATATTATTTACTACAGGGTAACAATGTACAATTATTGCGTTTTGTAGCCCCTTTATTGTCATCTGGCGCGCCACAGTTACTTTCTGAAACGGGAGTTTTTACAGATATGAATAACCTAAAAGTGACCAATGGATTTGTTCCTTACGAAACGATTGATGCATTTTGGTCTGATGGCGCAGTAAAGAAACGTTGGATGGCATTGCCTAATGATGGAACCTATGATTCGGAGGAAGAACAAATTCAATATTCGGAAAATGGAAATTGGATTTTTCCTGTAGGTTCTGTTTTGGTTAAACATTTTGATTATCCTACTAATGAAAATAATCCAGATATTACAATTAAAATAGAAACGCGATTTTCTATAAAAAATAGTGATGATAATTGGACTTTTTTATCCTATAGATGGAACTCCGATCAGACCGATGCAAGCCTTGTGAATATGACTACAGGTGAAGAACGACCAATAGGTATTCTTAAAACTGATGGAGGAATACGTACGGAAATTTGGCGCTATCCTTCGACAAATGAATGTTTAAACTGTCATAATGAATCTTCTCAAGGTACTTTAGGTCCAAGAACAAGGTATTTAAATAGTGATTATGATTACTCAACCCATATTAGTGGAGGAATGGTAGCAAATCAATTAGTTACTTTGAGTCATTTAGGAATTTTAAATGAACAAATTTTTGATTCTGATACACAAGATTTTTTGACCTATACCTCCATCGATGATCCCAACGCAACCTTAGAAGATAAAGCTCGTTCATATTTAGATTTGAACTGTGCTTATTGCCATTTGCCATCGAATGGACTGCGAGCAGAATTTGACTTAAGGTTAATAAATTCCTTGGAGGAAACTGGTCTTTTAACTGCTGGTATAGGTGAAGTTGTTGAAGGTATTGGAAATGATCAAAAAATTTTATATCCGGGTAATGCTGCAAAATCACATGTTTTTTATCGGGTAAACAGTACAGATTCGGGTATAATGATGCCTCCTATAGCTAAGGGTAAGATTGATGAAAAAGGAGTAGCGTTATTAAAAGAATGGATTGATCAACTAAATGTTGAACCAAATACAGATGGTTACAACGAACCAGATCCCGAGGTCAACCTAGCACTGTTGGATGATGCCGTCCTTGGAGGAAGTGTCAATGGAGGTCGGGG
>NZ_LDPE01000007.1 GCF_001447995.1 Maribacter dokdonensis DSW-8
CTTAAGTTTGATTCTCAGTAAATTGTTGATATAACTAGAAAGAACAAAAGAGAGAATTAAGGTTACTATATACGGTGAAGCTTTAGACTTCGACAACATTGATAATCCTCTCTCTTTTACTACTTAGATCACGTTCAGTTCTGTGAGACCTTAGATCTCGTTTTCAAGTTGTTGTGAGCAGAAGTAGCCGGTTCTTTCGTAAAACATATCTTATGAATAAATATAAAGAAACTTTTGGAGTCGACATCAGTAAAGATGTCTTTGATGTACATGGTAGTAACAAAGGTCACGACCAGTATAAGAACGATGAAACTGGATTTAAGAAATTCCTTAAGGAACTGCCCAAATGTTCATTGGTCGTTATGGAAGCTACCGGTTATTATCATTATAGACTTGCCCAGTTTCTTTACAAAAATGGGGTAATAGTTTCAGTAGTAAACCCATTATCCGTAAAACGTTTCATTCAAATGAAACTGGCTAAAGTAAAAACGGATAAGAGCGATGCCAAGGCTATATGTGAATATGCACTGGTCAACGAGGTACCTATTTACAATGCCTTGACGGATATCCAGAGCGAATGCTTACAGTTGTTCCGGTTATTGGATATCTATTTAAAACAACGTACCGCGACCAAGAACAAGATACACGGAGAAGCTGTTCTGGGCATACCTTCAAAGTTTGTTTATCGTTCCTTGATACGTAATAAGAAACTGCTCAATAAAGAGGTAGCCGCTATCGAATCAAAGATTCTGTCATTGGTAAAAGAGGACCAACAGGAGCAATTGACTTTATTGATGTCAATACCCGGTATAGGTCAAAAGACTGCATTGTTCCTAATAGTGGTCACCGATGGGTTCAATAAGTTCGAAAATGCGGCACAGCTTTGTAGCTATGTAGGTATAACCCCAACGATACGGGAATCGGGGAGCAGTGTGAGAGGTCGTGCGCGAATAAGTAAGGTCGGCAATAGAAAACTTCGCAACCTATTATTTCTATGTTCTTTTAACGCTTGTAAGCACAATAGGGCATGCAGAGAGGTTTATGAGCGGATCGTGAACAGGGGAAAGAGCAAGAAACTGGCACTGATAGCCGTTGCCAACAAACTTTTAAAGCAGTCTTTTGCCATTGCAAAATCTGGCAGGCCATATGATGAAACTTACGTTTCAATATTGCCTAGATAAATAGAAGCTAGATCGAATAAAAAAAGCTCAAAGAATCAAGTTATTGAATCTATGAGCCTGAAATAATATTGTCTCGGATTAAAGAAGAATTTGTTTGTTTTTTATCTCAGTTCTTTGTTGTAGAGCGTTTTTTATTCTTTAAAATATTTCTCAAATTTTTGAATATAGTATTCACTTCCAAAAACGCTGTTTCCTTGAATTTCTATTTCTGTCTCAGGTCGAGTTAAAATATACCCATAGTCAATTGTATCTCTGTCAATTAGTTTGGGACAACCTTTACACTCAACTATTTTTACAAATCTTTTTTCGGTCACTTCTTCGATAACTTCATCAAAATTCAGTGAATCCAATGCCGTTGAAAATCCAAATCCAAAGTCGGAATCGACTTCATAAATCCACTCTTTACCTGAGTCCAAATATGATTGAAATCGTAGGCTGTCAGGGCGTAAAATCAAAATGGCTTTTCCGCTTATTTCTATTGTGTCCTTAAGATGAGTGAATTCTTGAATATCTTCGATTCCGTTGTCAGATTGCATTTTATTTTCCACAGTAATTTGGTCAAGTTTTTTTGGCTCCGGTTTGCAACCACTGAAACTCAAAATAATTACTAAAATTAATGTCAAGTTATTCATTTTTCAAAATGCTCTACAACAATTGTATATGTGCACAATTGCACATATATCTACTTTGTGCATACTAATCTAATGGATTTTTTATTGTCTTAAAAGTATTGGTGGCTACATGGGTGTATATTTCTGTTGTCTTGCTAGAACCATGACCTAATAATACCTGTATTTGTCTCAAGTCAACGTTAGATTCTAACAAATGTGTTGCAAAACTATGCCTTAGGGTATGTGGAGTTACATTTTGTAAAATTCCTGCTTTATGGGCAGCTTGTTTTACTATATGTAATACACTTGCTGCACTGTACTTACCGCCTTTACGGCCTTCAAACAAAAAATCTTTAGGATGCCATTCTTTAAAATAGAGCCGTAAATCTTGTAGAACTGTTTCGGATAATAGACTTACCCGGTCTTTATTGCCTTTGGCGCCTTTTATAGAAACCAGCATTCGTTTACTATCTATATCCTTGACCCTAAGGTTTAAAAGTTCACTTCTACGTAAACCGGCACTGTAGAGCAAGGCTAAAATGCATTTATGCTTTAGGTTTGTTGTACAATTCAGCATGGCAATGACCTCCTCTTTTGATATTACGGTAGGTAGCTTATGTTCCTTCCTTGGTCTTTCAATGTCGTAAAAACGGTTGGGCATGCCAAGAATGGTCTCGTAATAGAATTTAATGGCATTTATAGTCTGATTTAAATAGGAGTTAGATACGTTTCTATGTATTAACCTTTGTAGATATGACCTTACATCACTTTCGTTCAAGGTTGTAATATCTCTATCTTTAAAATGATTAATGAACATTTCAAAAAAGTTGACATACGTTTTTACGGTGCTGTTGGCATATCTTTTAAGCTCTAGTTTTAACAGGTATTCCTCTGGACAAACCCTATAGCCTTCAGGTGTTTTTCTTTCCCTGAACCACTGTACATCAACTATTTCATTATGGGTGTTGACGGGTCTGTTACTTAAAAATTTATTATAGTTGATCCATACGACTCCTTTAAAAGTATTGAAAATAATACCAAGGTTTTTCTTTGTATTTAGAATATAGACCATGTGGTACTTACTGCTCCATTTAGGTTCGGGAAGCCCCTTGATCAGGTTCTGTATAAGTTTGTCCTGAGTAAATTGTATGCCGATCATCTTCTGATTTTTGATCATTAGATGATGTAACGTAATGGATTTTGGTGTGTTCATTATGTCAAGTGTAATACTAAATAAATCAATTAATCAACTATTATGCGTATATTATTCGTATAATATTCGATTAAGCTTTAAGCATGAAAAGAGTTTGTCCAGAATGTAATAATGAAGTGATAGGTAGAACGGATAAAATTTTCTGCTCAGTAAAATGTAAGTCCATACATCAATATGAAAAAAGTCAGAAAGAAAATACCTTCTATTTTTCGGTGGATAAACAACTGAAGAGAAATAGAAAAATACTAAAACGCTATAATAAGTCTGGATTTACAACTATTAGAAAGAGTGTTCTTTTAGAGGAAGGTTTTAATCCCAAATTTTTTACCCACTACTGGAAGAATCAAAAAAATGATGTTTACCTTTTTTGTTATGATTTTGGGTTTTTAAATACGACTAAAAATGGCGTAACAAAGTATGTTATTGTGCAATGGCAAGATTATATGAACAAGTAATTATTGGTTTGACGAAAACAAAAAAAGGGCAACCCTAAAGTTGCCCTTTTATATTGGACTTTTATGCTCTAAAAATAAGACTATTCTAAAGAAGTATCGCCTTCGTTAGGGTTGTAAACATAATTAAAGGTATAGTACGGTGTAGCATCTTCAAAAGCATTTGGTTCAGATGGCGCATCTTCATAATAACTTATAAACTCTACTTTGGCAAAATTACCTTCGGTAGTTCTAAATACAAATACTTTACCCGGTATAGGTGTTATTAAATGTGTTGGGTCTCCTGCGTAGTTGTACCAACCATTATCACTACCTGTTGCAATGGCAAAAGAAGCATCTGCATCTTGCTCAAAAGTAAGTCCTTCTGCTGTGGTTACACTTGCCAAGGTGCCGGTTACTTCGGCTACGCCAACATTACCGTTTCTTTCCGGTTCATCTTCAGTGCCGGTCAAGGTACCGCCATTAACGGCGATCGTGGTGCCCCTAAAGGCAATGTCCCATGCGGTATCACTGGTAGTAATGGCTCCGGTCTCAAAATCAAATTTGGTGAACTCACCACCAACAGGTTCTCCTTGTCCTCCGGTTTGTGGTGCATATAAATTGCTAACGGTCTCCGTCTGTACCGGATCCGTTGGTGTGCTGTCATCATCGCTGCTACAAGAGGTGAATGCCATTGCTAAAAATGCTACTGCTAAAATGTTCTTTGTCATGGTAATTGTAATTAAAACCTGTTGCCAGGTGGGTTAGAATTGATAATTTAATTTAATGAATGCTTGTATGCCCGGCATTGTCGGGATATTGTTATCCGTATAATCCAATAGGTTGTTTGCGCCAACCTGAAGTGTAAAATCTGTATAGAATATTTTGCTTACCGCGGCATTTAGGGTAACAAAACCATCTATAAAACTGGTATCGAAATTATCTATGAGTCCGTTGCCATTGGTGTCATATTGTGCATACTTACTACGGTAGAGTACACGCAAGTTTACATGGGTTTTGGCAGAGGGTATGTCATAGTAGAATTTAAAATTGGCATTGTGCCTAGAACGGTTGACCAAGCCAAAATAGTCAGAAGTGGCCAGGGCAACAGATTGCCCGGTATTGGCATCGCGTACAAATACTTGATCGTTTTTTACGTCTTCTCTTCTTTGTTTATCAAAGGCATAGAGTAATTGGTATCCGGCACTTATATTTAAATTGTCCGTGAGTTTGTAGGCGGAGTTGATTTCAAAGCCCGTAGTGTATATTTCATCAAAATTCATATAACTGAACACGTTTTGTCCATTGGTCTTGCGGGCAATGATTCTGGTATCTATTAGGTTTTTAAAATCGTTTCTAAAGAAATTGATTTCTGTATTGCCAACACCATGTTTTAGAGTTAGGCCTAGGTTATAGCCAATTGAGCTTTCTGCTTCCAACGGTTGGCTCAATTCGTCCTCAGTGACCACCACATCTAAGATTTGGTCTTGTTCTTCTAATTCTTGTAATTTATCCAAGGCTACATTATAACCTAGTACGGTATAGCCCACCGCGGAATTGGTGAAGTCAAAATACAACTGTCTAAAATCGGGCGCTTTAAAACCATAACCCACAGATCCCTTAATAGCCAGATTTGGATTTAATTGGTAGCGTAATGCCAACTTGGGACTAAATTGGTTGTTGTATTCAGAGTGATTGTCAAAGCGCGCTCCGGCAATAACATTCAGTTTTTCCAAAGGGTCAAAATCATATTGGGCATAAAGGTATTGAGAAGTGAAATTCACTTTTTCTTCAAAATACGTCCTGTCCAGCTCATCTAACTGTAATCCTGCTCCTGCGGTTAAAGTCCCGTTTTGGAACCCGGTTCTGTTTTCGTTTTCAATATTAAAGGTATAGCTACCACGTACCTCTGGCCTCAATAATTTTTGATCAAAATCACTATCGCTCAAAATATCGGTAGAAATAGGGTCTGCCAATAATTCGGTAGCAACGTAATTGGTATAGTACAGTTCATAAGCCATGTTGAGCGCCGGGGTCCATTTGTGGTCCAGTCTGGCATGTGCGTTCCATTCACGTTCTTTGGTATCACCCTCATATTGAATGCTATCTACGGTGAATCCGGCATCTTGTACCTGATCGTAGAATCGCCCAGAGGTAAAGAGAGAAAGTTGATCGTTGATATCATAATACAACCTACCGTTTAGGGTGTAGTTGGTATACGGGTTAACGGTTTGGCCCTCCGCATCTTCATTTAGGTCATATCCGTTGGATGAGAAACGATTGGCGAAAAATCCATACCGAAATTTTTTAAAACCCTGTTTAAGGTCTAGATTCATATCTTGTTGAGAAAAGCTACCAATACGGTAGGATGCATTTCCGCTAAAATCCTGCTTTTCCGGTTTTTCGGTGATGATATTGATCACACCGCCCAATGCCTCAGTTCCATATAAGCTGCTTGACGGACCTTTAACTACTTCAATCTGTTTAATATTACCTACGGTAAGTCTGCTTAAATCGAAATTTCCGGCACTGCGCCCTACCAATGGAACTCCATCTATAAGGATAAGAATATAGTCCGATGCAATACCTTGTATTTGTACCCCTTGAAATCCGCTTTCATCGGTAACCGTTATAATACCTGTTTGCTCGTTCAGTATTTCATTAAGGCGAACGGTACCGGATTTTATAATCTGTTTTTTACCTACCAAGGTAACGGGTAGGGGAAGCGATGATAATTGACGGGCAGTTCTTGTGGCGGTCACTATGACTTCATCTAATTCTTGTGATAAAATAGAATCTGTAACGCTGGGCACTTGGCTTTGCGCTACTATAATATGTGTACCTATAAGTAGTAGTAAGGTCGATAGTCGAAATCGCATTATATTTATTTAGACTTATTCTTGATAAGGATGCAAATATATAAACAATTCTTATTTAGAATAAATTAAAATAGTTATTTTTGTCAACGAACATCAAAAAATAATACACCTGTAAAATGAAAACAGTATTACCTACCATAATGGCATTAGTAGTATCTGCTAGTACAATTGCCCAAAAGGCGAAAAAGAACGATGACCGTGAAGCTATAAAAAGTATGTGCGGTTGTTTTGAAGTAACCTTCAACTTTGCCGAAACATTCAACCATAGTACGGATTCTTTGTATAAGCCTTCTAAAACAAAAGTGGATAAGGGCTTAGAGTGGGCAGAACTGGTAACGGATGAAGATGATAAAATATCCATTCAGCACCTGTTGCAGGTAGGTAACCCTGCAGACCCGCATATTGTAAAGCATTGGAGGCAAGATTGGCTGTATCAAAATACAGACCTATATTCTTATAATGCCGATAATACATGGACATTCAAAAAATTGCCATCAGATAAGGTAAAAGGGCAGTGGACTCAAAAAGTATATCAAGTAGATGATAGCCCTAGGTATGAAGGCTCATCTACATGGGTACATGTAGATGGTAAAAGCTTTTGGGAAAATACTTCAGATGCCCCGTTACCAAGACGTGAGTATACTACAAGAAGCGACTATAATTTGACTGTTCGTGGAAATCGCCATGAGGTTACGGATTACGGTTGGTTGCACGATCAAGATAATACAAAGGTTATTCGTGAGGCAGGCAAAGAAGATGTGATATTAGCTCAGGAAAAAGGGTATAACACTTATGTAAAGGTTGATGATAGTAGATGTGCCGCTGCCGCAGCATGGTGGAAATCCAATACGGATAAATGGGCTTTGGTACGTACAAAATGGGATGATGTTTATGGTAGGAACAAAGACCTTTCTTTAGAGGAAAAAGTAGATAATAAAGTTTTGTACAAATACCTTTTTGATGATGAATATGATCAAAAAGATGAAATAGAAGAAGTAATAGAATCATTCGTTAAACAATAAGGACATGAAAACCATAAAACAATTAGCACTGACCGCATTTTTGTTCATAAGCTTTACGGGTATTGCCCAGCAAAAGAATGAACTTTTAGATCGTACATTTTGGAAGAGTAGCCCAAGTATTGCCACTGTAAAGCAAAAAATAGCAGAGGGTAACGATCCAATAGCAAAGGACAGCAATTCTTTTGATGCCACTACACTGGCCATAACCAGCAAGGCAGATACTGAGGTGGTTAAATATTTATTGTCCCTAGAGGGTAATGAAGTGGATAAGAAAACCCATGATAGCCGTATTTATTTACACTGGGCAACGTATGCCGGTGATGCCGAATTGGTTCAATATCTATTGGATAACGGTGCTTCTGTAACTGCATTGGATAGTCACAGGTATACACCTCTTGCCTTTGGAGCCAATGCGGGACTAACAAATCCTAAAATATATGAGGCTTTTGAAGCAAAAGGGGTGAACCTTAAAGAGGAGAAAAATGAGCATGGTGCCAATGTGCTATTATTGGCGGCACCATCATTGAAATCTGAAGAGGAGCTGAATTTCTTTTTAAACAAGGGTTTGGCTCTTGATAGTAAGGATGATGACGGCAACGGCATTTTTAACTACGCTACTAAAAAGGGAAATATAGATTTCTTGAAATTATTGATAAGCAAAGGAGTAGATTACAAAACATTGAACAATAATGGTGGTAATGCCTTTATGTTCGCATCTCAAGGTGGTCGCGGATTCAGCAATGGTCTACCGGTCTATACATATTTAAAAGGTCTAGGATTGGAACCTAATATTGTTGAAAAAAATGGTAGTACCCCAATGCACCGTTTAGCTTTTGGTAATAAAGATGCTGCTATTTTTGATCTGTTCTTAGAGGCTGGTGCAGATGTAAATCAAGCGGATGAAGAAGGAAACACTCCTTTCTTGAATGCCGCCGCTAGAAATGATTTGGCCGTTGTTCAATTATTGGCCAAGGATGTTAAGGATATCAATACGGCCAATAACGATGGTGAAACAGCTTTAATGCTTGCCGCTCATGATAACAAAGCTGATGTTGTTGCATTTTTAATTGAAAAAGGTGCGGATATCCATGCTAAAGATGCTACCGGTAATACTGCAGCTTATTTTCTTACGGATTCTTACAGTAAAAGAAATGCGAAGGCTTTTGATGCTAAACTGGCTTTGTTGAAAGCAAAAGGTTTAAAATTCAATACCGTACAAGGTGAGGGTAATACCTTATATCACGTTGCGGCCAAAAAGAACGATTTGCAACTCATGAAAAAGATTGCAGATTTCAATATCGATGTAAATGCCAAAAACGATGAGGGTATGACTGCTTTGCACGTTGCGGCCATGAAAGCGGAAAACGATAAACTACTAAAGTTCTTGATTGCCAAAGGTGCGGATGCCAATAGCAAAACAGATTTTGAAGAAACGGTTTATGACCTGGCTAGTGAAAATGAAATGTTGCAAAAAGGCAATACATCGTTAAACTTTTTAAAGCAATAAGTTAGGTGTCGCTTAGCTTATCAATGAAATAAAGAACCAATAGTATTAAAATGAAAAGATTTTTAAAATTTATACCGGCCGTAGTTTTGGTAGGATCATTATTATCCGCCTTTACCGTAGTGGACAAAACTGCCGTAAAGTGCCTTATTCAACTGACCAATTATACAGGTGAGGGTGCGTACTTAATAGTGTCTATCGTGGATGCCGATAATGAGTATGTAGAAACATTATATGTGCAGGGCAAAGATAGTGAGTGGTATAGTGAAATTACCGAATGGTGGAAATTTTACGGAAAACACCGTCCAAATATAGATGCCATATCTGGAGAAACTATTAGCGGTGGAGAGCGCGCCTTGAACGTGTTGCAGATACCTAATGATAAAATTGACCAAGGTTACAACCTTCGTTTTGAAACTTCTGTAGAAGATCAAGGATATTATGCAGATGATATTCAATTTCCTTTAACGACCGAAAATTTAAAGACAAAAGTTGAAGGCAAAGGTTTTATTAGGTATGTACGTATGCTGCCGCAATAAATGACCTTATAAAAGATGAATCATATTTTGGGCGCAGTCAAGTACAATAATGTTATTTGCTCATAAAAACATGTTGACTGCGTTCATTTATTTTTTTATTTGTTTGCTTTTTTTACAATCACATTTCCAGATTGGCGCTAAACCGCCATTCTGGAATTTTTTAAATTATATACTGTTATAAAACTACATTCCTACTTATGACCATTTCTATTTGGCGGTATAGTCATCTTACGCTTGCCTTAATTTCATCTCTATTTTTGGTGGTAGCTTCTGTAACCGGTATTATACTTGCCGTAGAGCCTATTTCGCACCAAACCAAAGGTTATGCCGTGGCAGATTTAGATCAAGTTCCGCTGGCAACGACCATTACTGCTCTTAAAGATTCATATGATGAGGTGTTGGGTTTAGAAGTGGAATCATCTGGCTTTGTAAAAGCTTCCGTATTGACCATGGAGATGGAAACTTTGGATGTGTATATAGATCCATTTACTGGAGAACAGCTTGGTGAAGTAGAAGAGCGGCCTTATGTGTATACATTTGCTACCAATGTACACCGTTCCCTTTTTTTAAAGAGTATAGGTAGGTTCTTTGTTGGTCTAATTTCATTACTATTATTGATTATTGCTGTTACCGGATTGGTTTTATTAGCTAAGCGCCAAGGCGGATTTTTAAAATTATTTACAAAAGTCCAGAAAGATTACTTTGAATCAAGATACCATGTGGTGTTGAGCAGATGGTTTTTTATACCCATCATAATTCTTGCTTTTACCGGGGTGTATTTATCTGCGGAAAAATTTAATTTATTGCCGAAAACAACGGTTGATCAGGTTGAGGTACCGGTAAGCAATTCAGCTCAGAAATACGAAAACATTGCAGATATTCCCTTTTTTAAGGAAACTACCTTGGCAGAAATACGCCAGGTAGAATTTCCTTTTTCAGATGACCCGGAAGAATACTATCTCATTGCTTTACAGGATAAGGAAGTTGAGGTACATCAGCAAACAGGCGAGATTGTTAGTAAAGGAGATTATCCATTTGTGACCTTAGCATCAAGATTAAGTTTGGTATTGCATACCGGTGAGGGCAATGTAATATGGTCCGTTATCCTGTTATTGGCCAGTGCGTCTATTCTGTTTTTTATGTACTCAGGTTTCGTGATGACTTTAAAACGAAGAAAGAAAGCTAAAGGAGTTTCGCAAATGCCCGATAAAGATGAATGTGAATATATAATTTTAGTAGGTTCTGAAAGTGGTACGGCGTTCGATTTTGCACAGCGATTTTATAACGGATTAACACAAGTAGGGAAGAAGGTCTATTTAACGGAGCTTAACAAGTATAGCGCCTATGCGAAAGCTAAAAATATCATTGTGTTTACATCTACCTATGGTGAAGGTGAGCCGCCTACCAATGCCCGCAAATTCCCTAGGATCTTTTCAACGGTAGTGCAGCCAAATGCTATAGCATATTCTGTAGTGGGATTTGGGTCTTTGGATTATCCTGATTACTGTAAATATGCCATAGATGTAGATGAGCAGATCAATGCAGATAATAAATTTGAAAGACAATTGCCGCTGTTTAAAATTAATCAGGCAGATTTTGAATCTTTTGAACTTTGGTTGATTCAATTCTCCAATAAAGTTGGTTTTACTATTCCGGTAGAGAGACCGTTGATACATAAGAAGAAATATAAAAAAGTGGACTTTGAGGTGGTGGAGCGAACGGATTTAAATGTAGACGATACTTTTTTATTGCGATTACGACCAGTATCTAAAATTGATTTTACATCTGGGGATTTATTGGCAATTTTCCCTAATAATGATGAGATGGTTCGTCAGTATTCCATTGCTAGGGTGGATAATCATATTTTATTAAGTATTAAAAAACATGAGTTGGGCAGAGGCTCTAATTTTCTATATGGGTTAGAAACGGGTCAATTTTTTAAAGCTGCTATAGACGTGAATCCCCATTTTCATTTACCTAAAAATGCTAAAAATTCAATTTTCATCTCAAATGGTACCGGAATAGCTCCGTTCTTAGGGATGATCTCTGAAAATACAGCTCAGAATACCACACTGTTCTGGGGAGGGCGTACAAGGGCTTCGCAATCGCTTTATGATGATATTTTGCAAAAAAGTAAGTCGGGCTTAAAGAATTTAAACCTGTTCGCTACATATTCTAGAGAAGGACAAAGACAGTATATTCAAGATGCCGTTCTAGAGCAAAAGGAATTGGTCTTGCAGACCATAAATGAAAAAGGCACCATAATGCTCTGCGGATCTTTGGCAATGCAGCATGATGTACTTGATGTAATTGAAAAAATTCTTGAGGGAAACCAACAAATTACATTCGAAGCCTTTGAGCAAAGCGATCAGTTGAAAACGGATTGTTACTGATGTTAAATATACTGGCCACTGTTCTCAGGATTGCTCAATATTTTCATTAAGTTAGAACTAGCCATTAATTCCATTGCATCTTTTGCAAACGCACTGCGTTTAAAATAGCTAGTAGGGCAGCACCAACATCGGCAAAAACGGCTTCCCACATGGTAGCCATGCCACCTGCACCCATAGCAAGAACAATAATTTTTATCCCAAAGGCCAAGGCAATATTCTGCCATACGATTTTGCGGGTAGATTTCCCTATTTTAATTGCTGTGGCAATTTTTGTAGGCTGATCGTTCTGTATAATAACATCAGCAGTTTCAATGGCAACATCACTTCCTAATCCGCCCATGGCAATACCTACGTCACTAATGGCCAGTACAGGAGCATCATTGATTCCGTCACCCACAAATGCTACCTTGGTCCCTGCTTCATTTTTTAATTTCTCCATTTCCGCCAATTTATCTTCGGGTAGCAGTCCGCCCTTTGCCCAATCCAACCCTAGTTCTTGTGCTACTTTTTGGGTTATGGAATCTTTATCACCGGATAACATGATAATTTTTTGAATACCCACCTTACGCATATTCGCAATAGCCAGTAAGGCATCCTCTTTTATTTCATCGGCTATAGTTACGTAACCGGCAAATTTTCCGTCTATAGCCATCATCACTATAGATTCAACAACAGTTTCCGTTTCTTTTGGTATGCTAATGTGGTGGTCGTTCATAAGGGCCTTGTTGCCCACAAGCACAGTTTTGGTATTGACCATGCCTTTTAAACCCTTGCCTGCAATTTCGGTTACTTCTGTTGCTTTATAGGGTTGTGCATTTAATTCATATTCTAAAATAGCCTTCGCAATAGGATGTGTAGATTGAGATTCTATGGCGATTAAGTAGTTCATGAATTCGCTTTCGGTAAAGATCTGATCTTTAACAAGATCCTTTATTTTGAAAACACCTTTGGTCAATGTGCCTGTTTTGTCCAAAGCTACCGTGTTCACTTTGGTCATGGTGTCTAGAAATGAAGCTCCCTTAAGTAAAATTCCGTTTCTGGAAGCTGCGCCCAATCCGCCAAAATAGCCTAGAGGAATAGAAATTACCAAAGCACATGGGCAAGAGATTACAAGGAATATCAAAGCTCTGTACAGCCAATCTTGAAACACATAGTTTTCTACAAAAAAGTAGGGTAGAAAGGTCAGTGCAATGGCAAGGTATGTGACTATGGGCGTGTAAACTTTTGCAAATTTTCTAATGAACAGTTCTGTCTTTGATTTTCTTTCCGTTGCATTTTGTACCATGTCTAAAATGCGGGCAATAGAGCTGTCTTTGTATGTTTTGGTAGTGGTAATTTCTATAACGCCAGATGTGCTGATGCTTCCTGCATAGATAGGAGCTCCCTTTTTTAGGGACCTTGGTTTGCTTTCACCGGTAAGTGCCGCAGTATTGAATGTTCCTTTTTCAGAAATTAACTGTCCGTCCAATGGTACTTTTTCTCCGGCTCTAACTTGTATTTTTTCTCCAATTTCCACTAGCTCCGGTGCTACTGAAATATAGCTATGATCACGGAAAACCAAGGCGTGATCCGGTCGTAGATCAAGTAAAGCTTTAATATTGCCTTTTGCACGTATTACAGCGGCACCTTGAAAGAGTTCACCAACGGCGTAAAAGACCATTACCGCAACACCTTCAGGATATTCGCCTATGGCAAACGCACCAATAGTTGCAATTCCCATTAAAAAGAATTCGGTAAAAAAGTTTCCGTTTTTAATGTTTTTCCAGCCTTCTTTAATGACGGGGAAACCAACGGGTATGTATGCTATAATGTACCACCCTAGGCGTATATAGTTGTTGAAAAATGGCAATATGTTGAAATAGTCAATGGCAATACCAATAAGCAACATCAAAAAACTGATGATGGCAGGTAGGTATAGGTTGAAATTTGAAACTTTGCCAGTGCTTTCTGTTGTATGTTCGTTACCGCAACAATGTCCGCATGAACTTTGAGGGGCTTTAGTTGCAGTCTCTTTTAGTGGGTTCTTTTTCATAACACCACAAAGGTGGGCAAAACATCAGTGCAACAGAAGTGCATTTAGTGCTGGCTGCAAGAATCGCATACGCCCTTAATGACCAAATTGGCATCTTCGGCTACGTAACCTTGGGGCAGATTTATATGAGGAATTTTATGTTCGGTCAAACAAACGGTTTTGTCACAATTGCCGCAGTGAAAATGTAGGTGAAGATCTTGATCAATTTCACAATTGCAGCCAGGTTCGCATAGCGCAAATTTTGAGATATTAGTGCCATCATCAATTTGATGTACCAGTCCTTTTTCTTCAAAAGTTTTTAAGGTGCGGTAGAGTGTAGTGCGCTCCGCTTTGTCAAAAGCATTCTCAATATCTGTCAAAGCAACAGCGGTATTTTTGCTGGCCATATACTTATAGATAAGTATGCGCATGGCGGTAGGTCTGACACTTTTATTGTTTAACGTTTTTTCTATCTCGGTCATGCAAATTGTAATTTTGAAATACCCGTAACACTAATGTAATCAATGTATTGGTGTATTTCAACTTCATGAGATCTTTAACTTTAAATTATGTTATTTACTTCCAAATATTAGGGGCATTTTTTGGCGTAAAGTGTTGAGGATGGGAGAAGTAATGGCTAAATGAGCAGTTATTACATTTTTTGGAGCTTTGTCATCTTGCGAAATGCGCTTTAGCAATATATTGAACAAAAGAAAAGTTGTGTTGAATTAAGTTTTAGATGCGCCTAAAAATTAATTAATACACTTTTTTGCTAGTTGCATAAAGATCCTAGTATCAGTTTAATAACTGTTTTTAGTTGCAGGTGATCTTTAACTTTTTGGGTGATGTGGTAAGGGTTTCTTAATTTATTCTACATCATGCGCAATGTGAAAAATGGCATCACCTTGGTTCACTATTGGAGACTCGTTTATACAAATAATATAGCCTGTTTCTTTCGCTTTTATTTTTTTCTCAAAGTAGCCGAACGGTCCGGATATGCTTCCTATCTCATCTCCTTTTTGCACGGATTCCCCCACTTTTATACTTGGGTGAAACATGCCAGAATGTTTTGCCCTGATCCATTTAGAGGCATGCACTAATTTTGGAATAGATTCTTTAAGAGCATATGCTGCCAATTCTTTTTCAAAATTTCGAAGTCCCAAGTGATGCATCATCCGTAAGGCACCTACAACGCCCGTATCCGTTATTTCCCTGTCTATTTGAAGCGATTTACCACCTTCATACAACAACACTTTTTTGTCTAATTGATGCAGCGTCTCACGAAAGGATTTTTCCCTTCCAGCGGACTTCACTATAAATTCAGCTCCAAATACTTTTGCCAATGCAAGGCCATCTACATCATCTCTATCTATTCTAATCTGGGGTGCATTAAAACGGCTATCTCCACCCGTATGGTAATCTATACAATAGTCTACAACAGGTGCTATATCTTTTACCAAATGGTAAGCAAACCTACTGGCTAAAGACCCTCTTAGACTACCGGGGAATACCCTGTTCAGATCCCTGCCATCTGGAAATTGCCTTGTTTGGTTTAAAAACCCGAAGATGTTGACTACCGGTATACATATGACCATACCACAATCTGGTCGGTTAAATTTTTTGGAAACTATTTGCCTTACTATTTCAACGCCATTGATCTCATTGCCGTGAATACCACCTGTGATCAATAGGGTAGGACCATCTTTTTTTCCGCGCTGTACTATTACAGGAACCTCGATCTTTGTTCTTGTGTGTAGTTTGGCGATATCTAGATTTAACTGGGCACCTTTACCTTTTGCTATTGTCTCACCTAAAACCGTGTACTTTTTATTGAACATGTTATATATGTATGTTTAACACTTTGCTGTATAACTTAATTTGTACGTTTTTGTTATAACAAAGTGTAAAATTAGATGATAAATAGCTGTCAATGCCAATTATAACAAAAAAGAAGTACCCATTGCTGAAATGTAAACTTTCAACAATGGGTGCTTAATGATCACGTATAGTTCCGGTTAGTTAGTATAGGGTGATATTGTTTTTATATGTCCATCTGGTTGGTGTTCTATTTCAATCATTTTAACCGAACGTAGGTGGGTAACACCACGTGAGAGACTACTGTCGTGATAGAATAAATAATACTTGTCTTTTATAGCGCAAATAGAGTGGTGGGAAGTCCAACCAACCACAGGCTCCAGAATTCTACCTCCATACGTAAAAGGACCATACGGAGTATCACCAATAGCATAACAAATGAAATGAGTGTCACCTGTAGAGTATGAAAAATAGTATTTGCCATTATACTTATGCATCCACGAAGCTTCAAAAAACCGACGGTCATTATCGGCTTCTAGCAATAAGTTTCCTTCGGTATCCAATATTTGAATTTCCTTAGGCTCTTCGGCAAACTCCAGTAAGTCATCTGTAAGTTTTGCAACTATGGGCAATAAAGCCGGTTCGTTTGGTGTAGGCAATTCATTATCTTCATGGTATGTATTGTTTCTGTATTTCTGTAACTGTCCGCCCCAAATACCTCCAAAATATAGGTAATAAGAGCCGTCTTCATCTTCAAAAACGGCTGGGTCTATAGAATAACTTCCTTTAATTGCTTCTGGTTGCGCCGTAAACGGACCGGTAGGACTATCAGAAACCGCAACACCTATTTGAAATATTCCATCAGCCTTTTTTGCAGGAAAATACAAGTAATATTTACCATCTTTATGTGCGGCATCTGGAGCCCACATTTGTTTTTCTGCCCAGGCTACATCATCAACATGCAACGCAATTCCGTGATCCGTAGCTTCACTGTTAATGCTATCCATAGAAAGCACATGGTAATCTTCCATGGCAAAATGGCTGCCTAAATCATCAAATGGAATATCTGATTCTATATCATGCGATGGATAAATATATATTTTACCATTAAAATAATGGGCAGATGGATCTGCAGTGTAAATGTGTTTTACCAAAGGTTGAGAAACCGCGTTTTTGTTCAATTCGTCAAAGTCAATATGATCTATACTTTCTTCTGGCATAATTAAGCTTTTCTTCTTGTTATTAAATCTTGTTCTATTTGGTTTTCCATTTTCTTGTTGATTTCATACAGAAATAATAGAGCAATGGCAATAAAAAATGATATGGCAGGATAAATACTTACCAGCATTTTTGTTCCCTCAATGGCGCTGTCTGGCTGTACAACTGTTTCTGTGGCGGCAAATTTCTTTGGGATGTAATTGTAGAGTCCCAATATCCAAGTTACCAGAGAGCTACCTATGGTTAATCCCAGTTTAAGCCCGATCATCATGGCGGAGAAAATGATGGCTGTTGCACGTCTGTTATTTTTCCATTCGGAATAGTCGGCAACATCTGCTATCATTGCCCATAAAAGCGGTATGGTTATTCCATAAAAGAAACCATGAAGTATTTGGGATAGAAACATAAGTTCTACAGAAGTAGCGGGGAAAAAATAGAATACCGCTATAAATAAGGTTGACACGAATAAGGCAGAACCAAAAACATCGCGTTTACCATATTTATCCGCTAAAGCTTTAGAAAGTGAAATGCCAACGATCATGAAAATAATTCCACCGGCATTGAACAGTCCAAAACCAGCGGATATTGGATCATCTCCAAAGAAATTAATCCCAACGGATTTTAAACTATTCAGTAATGGACCTATGAAAGTTGCCAAACTATTGGCATCTACATAATTCTCGAAATAATATACATAGGATCCGCCCTTCATGGCCAATGTGATAAATACAAGTGTGGTCAACACTAACATGATGATCCAAGGTCTGTTCTTCATTAAGTCACCTAAATCCTCTTTAAAGCTGGATTTTTGTTCTACTGTTGGTATGACCCTTTCTTTAGTGGTAAAAAAAGTAATTAGTAACATTACCGTGCCAATAATCGCCAAATAGGTCATGACAATTTCTATACCTACGGCCTTATTGCCATTACCTGCATATTGAATTATAGGCAGCATAAAAACCTGAACAAAGAACTGGGCGAACATTACCGCCACAAAACGGTATGATGAAATACTATTACGCTCTTTCATACTGCCCGTAATAACACCGCTCAAAGCGGCATAGGGCAAATTATTGGCTGCATAAAGTAACAGGAGTAGGGTGTAGGTTACAGCTGCATAGACCACTTTACCCGTATAACTAAAATCTGGTGTGCTAAAAGCTAATAGTGCTACTACACCCAACGGAACCGAGGTAAATAGGATCCATGGTCTAAATTTGCCCCATTTGCTTCTGGTTCTATCCGCTAAGGCTCCTACGATCGGATTAAACGCAAATGCCGCAAGCATACCTACGATGAATATAATCAATGATGCATCATTGGTTTCTAGACCGTAGATATCCGTGTAAAAATATGCCAAATAGGTTACCAAGGTTTGAAAAACCAAGTTTGCCGATAGATCCCCCAAGGAGTAACCTATTTTCTCTTTTAAAGATACTTTATGTTCGTTGTTCATTTAAAGTTGTTTGGTTATAATGTTTAATGAGTGCTGTCTTGCTTAATTTCCAAAACGCTATGGTATGCAGCTTTTGGTTGGTATGAACGGTCAAATAACAATGGGTAATTGGTTCTTTTTTCAATGGGCCAGTTGTTTAGCCAAGAGTGACCATCATTAATACCCCAAAAGGTAACCCTGCTGATCTTATCGCTATGTTTCACAAAAAGCTCAAAAATATCTTTGTAGCGTTTTGCCAATTGAGTGGCTACACTATCGGGTAATTGATCGGTATACGGATTCATATGTTCACTGCCTTCAAAATTTTGGCTTACCTCTGCGCCTTCCAGATCCCATGGGTTAGGTAATACGGTGATGTCCAACTCGGTCATCATCACTTTAATCCCTAAATCTGCATAAGCTAAAATGCTCGTTTCTATTTGTTCTAGTGTTGGGTCTTCTAATCCCCAATGCGCTTGCATGCCAATACCATCGATTTTAACACCTTCCTTTTGCAGCATTTTTACCAATTCAATAGCTCCTTTTCTTTTTTCTTCATGGGTCATGTTGTAGTCATTGTAATATAGCTCCGCTTTTGGGTCGGCTTCTTCTGCCCATTTAAAAGAGTTCACTAAATAATCTGGACCTAGCTTTTCTAGAAATAATGAATTACGCAATGTGCCGTCTTCGTTTAGAGCTTCGTTGACTACATCCCAACCGTGAATTTTACCTGTATACCTAGCAGCTATGGTCTGCACGTGATTTTTTAAACTGGCATTCAATTCTTCTGCAGATGTTATCTTCTCAACCCATTCTGCCAATTGACTATGCCAAACCAAATTATGGCCAATGAAGGCTATATTGTTTTTAGTACTGAAATCTATATAACGGTCAGCAGTTTCAAATTCAAATACGCCTTGTTGGGGTTCCATATACATCCATTTCATTGAATTTTCTGGCGTAATGGTATTGTATTCCTTTTTTATTAAGTTGGCGCCAAGACTATCTTTTAATGAAATTAGTGCATCATTTACAGCTGCACCAATTAGAAAGTTATCTGTAAAGGATTCTTTTAAGGATACTTCTTTTGTTTCTGGTAAAGGAGGTTTTTGATCTGCACAATTTACCATTAGAAAAAGAAGGGCAATAAAAGACAGATTTTTGATTTTTTTAAATAGAGCTGATGGGTTGTTTTTCATATGGAACATAATTGATTTTTAGTTTTTGAACAGACTCTAAAAATACAATTGGCAATTAAGTTCCATTAGAATTTATGGCGCATTAGATGCTAAAATTGTTGCATTATTATCAGTTGACACTAGTAATTGTGGACATTTTGATGATTGTAGGTCTTTAAATTGCAAAAATGATAATTTACTTAAAACGCAACTAGAAGGATAAAAGTTAAGTAGTACTTTTTAATTCTGTAGGTAGAATTCCAAATTCATTTTTAAAACACTTACTAAAGTAGGATGCAGATGAAAAACCAACTTTAAAACCAACTTCGCTAATGGAGTCGCTACCGCTTTCAATCATCTGTTTTGCTTTCTTTAAACGGATTTTTCTAATTAGTTCATTAGCCGTCATACCGGTTATGGCCTTTATTTTTCTATAAAGTTGACTTCTGCTCAATGACATGTCATCTGCCAAATGTTCTACATTAAGATCGGGCTCTCCCAGGTTTTCATTTACGTAGTCTAACACCTTTTGCATAAAGGTTTTATCTAAATTAGAGGTGTTATCTAAAAGGGTGATTTTATTCTTGTCGTTAATATTGTTCTCTAAGAATTGCTGTCTGCTTTCTATAAGCCTGTTAATGTAAGACTTCAACAGTTTCATTTCAAACGGTTTGTTGAGGTAGGCATCTGCACCAGAATCTATACCCTTAATTTTGTCACTGCTCATTGCTTTAGCTGTAAGCATAATTACAGGTATGTGACTGGTCTTTAAATCTTCCTTTATTTGTTTACAGAATTCAAAACCATCCATTTCTGGCATAATTACATCTGTAATGATAATGTCGGGAATTCCTTTTAGAGCAATTTGTAATCCTATTTTACCGTTTTCTGCCTCTACAACGGTATAATCAGCTCTTAGTTTGTTCTTTAAATAGATTCTTAACTCGGTGTTGTCTTCTACTATTAAAATTGTCTTTTTGTTCTCAGTTTCAAGATCAAATAGTGCATTAGATGAAACATCTTCCATAGCATATTCTTCCTCAATATCCTTATTTGCTTTACCGGTAGGAATACTTAGTTCTGATGAGTCTAAGTGGTCCTTGCCTAGAGGAAACAATAAGGTGAATTTGGTGCCTTGACCGAATTCACTTTCTACTTCAACCATCCCTTTATGGAGTTGTACAAAGCTTTGCACAAGCTCTAGACCAATTCCTGTACCTGAGCTGCCAAAATACTGTTGCGTTTTATCAGATGCTTGATAGAATCGTTTAAATATATGCTCTATATCCTCTTTGTTAATTCCCGATCCCGTATCTTCAATACTGATTTCCAATGCATTTCGGGGAGTAGAATCATTTAAAAGCGGGAAAACTACCTTATGCATGTGGGCATAAATACCTAAGGTTATAACGCCGTTTTCCGGTGTAGCCTTAAATGAATTTGATAACAAATTGAAAATGACCTTTTCAAGTAAACCGGGGTCTCCCCAAAAATCCATTTCAATATTGTCATCCGTTTCTGTACTGAGCAATATATTTTTTTCAAAGGCCTCTTCTTCAAAGTGCTTTGTGATTTCCTTTACAAACTTATAGGCATTTATCTTAGAAGAATTCAATGTCATTTTATGTAAATGCAGTTTTCTAAAATCCATCAGCTCGTCTATTAAATTTTTTAGACGTTGTGCATTCCGGTATATTATTCTATGTTTTTCTTTCAACCCTTTGTTGAGCTTGTAATTATTGGTTTCCATGATATCCATGATAGGATTCATAATCAAGGTAAGGGGAGTTCTAAACTCGTGCGAAATGTTGGTGAAAAATTGAATTTTCTTTTCATTTAGAAGTTCTTCTTGTTGACGTTGCGATCTTTCTAATTGAATAATTCTTCGTTCTTCCCTTCGTTTGTTCAAATACCAATTAATAATATATACCAAACCTATAATGAAAAGTACGTAGGCACCAACGGCCCATTTGGTGGCCCACCACGGAGCGAGTATGGTAATTGGTAATTGCAAGGGGCTTTCTGTCCAAACCCCATCATTGTTGGAGGCTTTTACATGAAAAACATAATCGCCGGGATAGAGGTTGGTGTAGGTGGCGGTTCTATTGTTACCTACATAGTTCCAATTATCCTCTAAACCTTCTAGATAGTACGCGTAATTATTGTTGTTGGCCCTGGTAAAATTAATAGCTGCAAATTCTAGGGTAAAGACATACTGTTTGGCATTTAAGGTTAAATGTTCTACTTGGTCTATGTTTTTTTGTATCGGTGAATCTATATCATTTGGTTTTACAGATGTGTTGAATAATTTTAAGTCTGTAAAGTAGACTCTAGGTTCATGACCGTTTTTTAAAATGTTCGTAGGGTTGAAATAGTCTATGCCTTCGTAATTGCCAAAATATAGGAGTCCGTCATTGTCTTTGGTTACGGCGTTATAATTAAAGTTATTGGCGAGTAAACCATCTTCTTTGTTGTAGTTGAAGATTTCATTCGTAATAGTATCTATCATGGATAGGCCACTATCTCCACCAATCCAAATATTTCCATTATTATCTTCTATGATCGATGAAACATTTTCAAGTTCAAGACCGTTTTTAGTATTGAACCATTCAATGGTATTCTGTTTGCTATTGATTTTGCAAACACCTTTTTCATAGGTGCCTAACCAGATATTCTTTTGGCTATCCTGAAAGAGTGCTCTTGAATTAATATTATTTTCTACCGAGCTGTCACCCGTAATAATTTCATTAAAAACCTGAGTTACAAATTTTTCTTCATTGTTTTTATAGGCTTTTAGAAGGCCATAAGGACCACCGATCCAAATATGATCATTATCGTCTATAAGAATTGATCGTATATGTCCTTCTTTACCAAGTGACGTGTTAAATGAGGCGTCAGCATGATTATTAAAAAGTCTGGTTCCTGGGTCAAAGGAGTGTAAGCCTCCAAAAAACGTAGCGATCCATATTTTGCCATTGGTATCTTGAGCAAAGTTTGTAATACTATTGGATGTTAAACCGCCATTTGTATTATTGATAGTATAATTGATGACCTTGTTACCATTTTTAGGTAGGAAGTAGATACCAGAGCTCCATGTACCTGCCCATAAGTTTTCATCGTTATCTAAGAACAAGGTTTGAATATCTAATTTTTCTAAGGACTTGTAATTTTGGTCATCGCTTAGGTGATGAAATTCTTGTGTTTTTAAATTGTATTTATCAATACCGCCGCCATCCATACCGATCCACAAATTGTTATCGGTATCTTGAAGTATACCTGTAACAGAAGGAGATTGTAATGAGTTTGTACTATAGGGCAGACTTTGTATGTCTTGAAACTTATCGTAGAATTTGTCATATACCCCAATGCCTTTATTATAATATCCCAACCAAATTCGATCTTGGTTGTCTACGAAAACCGACCAAATTGAATTTGATCGAATACTGTTTGGGTCAAACTTATCATAAGTATAATTGTAAATAGGATTTCCAAATGTATCCAATACAAAGACGCCATCATTTTCAGTAGCGCAAATTATGGTTTGGTTATCAAGCTTTTTAATACCGAATATTCTTTTATCGGTAAATGAAAATTGTTGGGAACTAAAAACACCTTGATTATTTCTAGTTAGTTTTAAAAGACCTTTAGAAAAAGTACCTACCCAAATATTATGGTTTTCATCAACCGATAACGACTGTATGGCGTAGCTATTTTTATCGTTGCCTATTTTTTGTTCGTTTAGAATATCTTTTTCTGCATTGTAGTGATATAGGCCTAAATTAGAACCGATCATCATATTGCCTTGGGGTAGAGAAACAATAGCGTTAATGACAGACTTGCTGCCGTTTGAAGCTAAAGCATCTCTGATTTCTGAAATTTTGTTTGTGATCGGGTCTAAGGTGTATAGGCCATGTGCTTGGGTGCCTATAAACAATAACCCTTTTGAGCTCTCATTTATAGAGAACACAGGTACATCTTTTATGCCTTTTGAATTATAACTTGTGAAATTGTTCAAAGTTCTATTGTAAAGATTAAGACCTTTACTAGTGCCCACCCAAAGTTGATCTTTTGAGTCTAAGTAAATAGTGTGCACAATAGAACTGTTAATTGAAGTACTATCTGTAGAATTTTGTTTAAATGCCTTTAAATCGGTGCCATTATAGTTGTAAAGCCCTTCACCATATGTTGCAATCCAAATAAGTCCGTCGTTATCTTGTAAAATTCCCGTAATGGCACTTTTTGGTATGCCTTCATCTATAGTTACAAAATTATATCTATCGGCAATAGTTTGCGACTGCCCAAAGGTGGCTAAGCTTATTAAGCATACAATAATTGCGATATTAAGTCTCATAAACTATAACTTTAATTAAAAGAGGTGTTTTTAAAAATATAATTATTTAAAGGTTTAAATATGATTGGGCATTCAATTATAGAAATAAGAAAATCTTAGGTAACCTTTGTAATTATAGGTTTGTTTTATCTTCCCCCTATGTAGTACAAGGTGTGAATGCCATAGTTTTTTTAAGTCTCTACTATGTATTAAATAACGATAACCTTTTCGTTAATTCCATTTTACAAATTGTAAATAATCATTGTTTTTGGCTGCAAGTATGTATTTGTCTTGACTTCCTTTTTGTATGATACCCATAGCCTTTACGTCACCAGGTATAAACAAACCACTGTCATTAGCTGAAACGGGAGAAAAATCACCTTTGCCATTGCCTTTTAAGAACAAGCCGTAGCCAGCATCATTACGCGGGGTTTCTACTTCAGATACCAAAAGGTTTCCGGCCAATAGAATATCCAGATACCCATCTTTGTCATAATCGTTGACCAAAATTTCGTTTACACTTGATATTTGGGCTTCTACGGGCAATTGATGTACTTTAAACTTACCGTCCTTATTTTCTAAGTACACGCTTGCAAATGACTTTACTTGGTAGTGAAGTGATGATTGCAATGAACGTTCAGTATAAACATCTTCTAAAGTAGCTTCTGCAAAGCTCTCATAGTTTTGGAATTTCTGTTTTATCGCCGGGATCTGTTGAGATGAACATTCACGCCCTCTTAAAGGATATTGCTTTCCGTCATTATAGTAGCTCAATACTATATCGTCTTTATTATCCTTGTCAAAATCGTTAACAAAGATGTCAAAGGTTTCGTTTTCAGTTGCTTTGTATTTATAGTTTAGGCCATTATTGCCAACTACATAATCCGTATCACCGTCTTGGTCAAAATCACCTTGTTCAATACTCCACCACCAACCGGTAGTGTCAGAGCTTAGCCCCATATCTTCAGAAACTTCTATAAATCCGTCAGGAGTGTTTTTAAATGCTTTAATTGGCATCCATTCCCCAACAACAATAATATCATTTCGGCCGTCTTGGTCAAAATCAGTAATTACGGCACTGGTTGCCATTCCTAAGTTCTTAAATGCATTTGGCTGTAATTTTTTGTGCACTTGAAATTTTACGCCATTGTCATTACTTATATTTTCCAAAATATAACTACTTGAAGGGCTAGGATAATTACCTGGTACTTGTCTGCCCAACACTAAAAGGTCTTCATCACCATCATTATCAAAATCGGCATTGTATGCCTTAGAACCACTGGAAATGACATTTGGCATAAGGGTTTCTGGTACCTTGGTAAATTCACCGTTTCCATCATTGAGGTACAATCTGTCTCTAAGTAAATTGTCGGTTTTTGTAAACTCATATCCACCACTTACCACATAAAGATCTTTATCACCATCGTCATCGGCATCGAAAAATAGAGCTCCAGTGTCTTCACTTAAAATATCTTCGTCAAGAAAAGAACTGCTCTGTTGTACAAAACCGGAATCATTTTGTATGAATAATGCACCTTTTTGTTCTGCAGATCCGCCGATATAGTAATCGTCCAATCCATCTCCGTTAACATCGGCAATGGCTAAAGCGGGACCAAAAGCTGACATTTGGTGAGGTAAAAGAACTTGCGTAGCAAAATCATCATGGTAATTTTCAACATGCTTGTATTCCGGAAAAAATTGGGTGGTATCCGTAGTAAATATTCTTGGGGATTCTGTAGTAGTGGTAGCTATTTTAGTCGCTTCTTTATTTGCGAAAGTTAGTTTTTGGTTGCTATTTATATTTTTTTTGATTTCTTCCTTACCATTGTTCCAAACTACTTTAATTTCGTCTATTGTGGTATGTTTACCAACACCAAAATGTAATTCTGGAGCTACAGATGACTGAAATCCTCTAGATAAGGTGAGTTCTTGTACTTGGGTTACACCATCTGTAGTAACATAGACCCTGTTGCCCAGACCCATAGTGTTCTCATCATCACTTTTAAAATTTACAGTAACGAAGTTGTTGGTTTCAGAACTATTGTTTTTAAATACCGAAGCTTTATCATCTATGTTGTTGGTAATGATTTCAAGATCCCCATCATTGTCTAGATCTGCGTAAACAACCCCATTAGAAAAACCCTTGTAATCTATTCCCCAAATGTCATTTGCCATTTCAAAATCTAGATTGCCATTATTTCTAAAAATGAAATTCTCTATTTTTTCTGAAGGTATACTGTTGCTCAGTTGGAGTAGGGTATCTTCTTTGATTTTTATTTTATCTAATTTATTAAAGTAGTCATTGTTATTGATTTCTTTTCTTGTTCCGTTTGATACGAATAAGTCTTTATTGCCATCATTGTCAAAATCAGCGAACAATGGTCCCCAACTCCAGTCAGTAGATGAGGTGCCGGTAATTCTAGATACGTTTGAAAAATGAGGGATGCCATCTGTATAAATGCCTGAATTAAGTTGCATACAATTATGCATGTATTGGTAATGAAAACCTGCATTGACAACTGCCCAAAATAAGTTTGGATTCATGCTGGCCATATTTGCTTTTTTTCTTCGGTTGCTTCTGGCATCCATATCTACCTGGAAAATATCTAGATTGCCGTCGTTATTAATGTCGGCTATATCTGTTCCCATACCATAGAAAGCAGTATGCGCTGTAGCTTCTTTAACCACCTCTTTAAATGTACCGTCTTGGTTGTTGATATACATAAAATCTGGTGAGTTGAAATCATTGGAAACATAAAGGTCCGGCCAGGTGTCGTTATTTATATCACCTACGGTAGCACTTAATGTTAAGCCAAAATTTTTAAGACCGGCTTCTTCTGTTACATCAATAAATTTATTGCCGTCATTTCTGTATAAGTGATCGGACTCTGAAGACTTTGGGTTCTTCATTTTAAAGGAATAGTAGAAAGTAGGAGACGTAAAGTTGGTAGGAGGGTAGTTGGCAACATAGACATCTAAATCGCCGTCCTTGTCATAGTCAAAAAAAGACGCTTGTACACTGTTACCATTATCGGCAAGCCCATATTCGGAAGCTTGCTCAGTAAAAGTGCCATCGGTATTATTAATGAACAATTGGTTTTCTTTTGGAGAGAATTTTCCACTTACGGAGCAGTAAATGTCCAGAAATCCATCTCCATTTATATCTGCCATGGTAACCCCCGTGTACCAGCGGTTATCACCAGCAACACCTGCAGTGGCGGTTATATCTTCAAATTGCAAATTACCTTTATTGAGGTATAATTTATTGGAAACTTGATTTCCGGTAAAAAAAAGGTCTGGCAGCCCGTCATTATTGATGTCACCTGTAGCAACGCCACCACCCATATATAGATAAGCATAAGTGAAATAGTTTAGGGAATCGTTTTCGGTAAGTACATTACTAAAATCAATTCCGCTTTGGCTAGCATCTAAGCTTGAGAAAATTTTGCCATTAACAGCCTTGGTTTTTTCACTACAGCTTATATATACAAATAAGCCCAATGAGCAAATAAATAGCCTAAGAGCAATTGATGATTTCATAGTATCAAATTTAGTTTTCAAAATAAGGTATTCTTAGCAAGTATATAGAAAAAGCAGCATGTTTTAACATGCTGCTCCAATCAAACTAAACTAACTCAACATAACTCTCTTAATAACCAGGATTCTGGTCTGCCGCCGTTATGTTTTCATTTGAGGATATTTCTCTATCCGGTATGGGCCAAAGCTCATTTTTTCCGGTTTGAAAATTAGTCCCTGCCAATTCTGTGTCGGTCAAATTCCATCTTAAAATGTCATTAAAACGTACTTGCTCTCCTGCCAATTCAACTTTTCTTTCATGAACAATAGCCTCAAACACTTCAGCTTTAGAAAGACCGTATGGCAAATCATCCAATGTTGCTCTTTCACGAACTTCATTGATCAAGTCAATAGCATTATCTTGAGAACCTACTTCGTTTTCACATTCAGCTTTCATCAATAACACATCTGCATAGCGTAAATATTTAAAGTTTATGCCAGACTCTTGATCTTCGTTGGCATCTTTGTAATAGTTCTGGTATTTTTTCCAACCAGCTCTTCTTTGGTCACCAGCAGTCAACATTTCGGCTGTAACCACTCCGCCAGCAAACGTATCGCCTACAGAATAAAAACTACCGGCATATCTTGCATCGCCATCTTCAAACTCATCTAACAAATCATTTGATGGAAAAACATTGAACCAATCATTAAAACCATATTCTTGACCTCTAAAAGTAGCTTCGTTTGGACCTGCACCCGTAACCGATGAGTCCCATTTTGCACTTGCCCCCAAAGCATCATCATATTCAATTTCAAAGATAGATTCTACACCATGTTCGGTTTCCTCCGTGAAATTGTCAAAATAATTTGGTTCTAGTGAGTAGCCCGAAATTTTATTGAATTCTGCTAATGCCAAAGCATGTTCTCCTCTGTATAGGTATACTTTGCCTAATAGTGCGATGGCTGCACCTTTGGTAGCTCTACCATTATCTTCTTCACTTTTGTCCAGTAAACTAGAGGAGGCTGCCTGTAAATCTGATATGATCAACGCATAAACTTCATCGGCAGTTGACTTGGCAACCCCAACCGTAGTTGTAGGTATTTCAGTAATTAAAGGCATGTCTCCAAATCTGGTTACCAAAAGAAAGTTATATAGCGCACGTAAAAATTTAGCTTCACCAATAAACTTTTGCTTGGTAGCGTTACTAACCAAGCCTTCATCTATGGCGTTGATAGCTTCTTCATTACCAATTACAAAATTTGCTTTGTTGATGCCTCTATAGCAACTTTCCCAGTAGTCTGCAATAGGACCGTGGCTAGAATCAAAGGAGAAATCTAAATACTGCCTTTTGTCCGCTTCTAATTGCGGATTACCATCATTTTCATGAGACATGTTGTCTTGTGAGAAAAACATATGTCTGCTGTAAAGTCCTCGAGTTTGCAAATTTGCATATGCCGCATTGACGGCAGATTGAACTTGGGCTTCTGTCTTAAAAAATGTATCTGGGGATAGACCGTTAGGGTTTACCAGTTCCAGATCATTTTCGCTACACGCATTTATGATCACCAAAGCGGTGAATAGCGCGAATGTTGAAAAAATTATTTTTGTCGATTTCATATTTCTTTTCTTTAACAATTAAAATGATACTTGTAAACCTATTAAGTAAGTCTTAGGCTGTGGATAGGCACCTCTATCAATACCATACTCGAATAAATCACCATTACCAACTTCTGGATCTAAGCCCGAGTAGTCTGTTATAGTTATTAAGTTTTGACCACTTACATAGATTCTAAACTTTGAGAATAGTTCACTACCAAATGCATTGCTAGGTATGGTATAACCAATGGTCAAGTTCTTTAATCTGGAAAAAGAACCATCTTCTACAAAACGATCGGATAATTGTAGGTTTTGTGGAGCTCCGCCTGCTCTAGGAATAGTTGTTGACGGGTTAGTCGGTGTCCACCTATCCAATACACTTACGCCTGAGTTAAATAACCTTGGCATACCCTCTAGGTCATAGATGTTGGTGTTGTAAAGGTCTCTTCCATAAATTCCTGTCCAGAACATATTGAAATCCCAGTTTTTATAATCAGCACTTAAGTTTAGACCATAAGTAAGATCTGGTAATGGATCACCAATAATTGCCCTGTCTTCTGATGTAATGTCGCCATCGTTATTTAAATCTTTAAACCTAATATCGCCCGGCTGTACCGTAGTTTGATCTGGGTTTGCAGTAAATACAGCGTCCACTTCAGCTTGGTTTTGATAAATACCATCTGTAACTAGACCAAAGAAGTGAAATAAAGATTCGCCCTTTACAACTCTTGTAATATTCTGGTTTTCAAAATTACCGCCAACTAGTTCATCTACACCGCCTAACGATAATGCTTCGTTTGAGCTTGTAGAAAGGTTTAAGTTTGCAGACCATTTAAAGTCGCCTTCAAAGTCATTGAACCCTAAGCTCAGTTCAAAACCTGTAGTTTCAACAGATCCAACATTTCTTACTTGACTACCTTCATTAATACCCAAAGATGTAGAGGTAGGCACTCTAATTAGAAGATCGTCACTTCTATTTTCATAATATTCAAGAGCTGCAGTAAACTTGTCGTTTGCAAAACCTAAATCTACACCAACGTTAAGTTGTCTTGTTTCTTCCCATTTTAAATCAGGATTTTCAAGTCCGAAGGCTGTAGTGCCAACAGCATTGGAACCAGCAATAGGATATAGGAAGTTGTTGACCAACGTGGCACTGTATAGGTAGTTATCAATACGGTCATTACCAGAGTATCCTAAACTACCTCTTAATTTTAAGGTGCTAACATTGGTGTTTTCCATGAAATTCTCTTTTGCAATGTTCCATCCTAAGGCATATGAGGAAAACCATCCCCAACGATTATTCGCCCCAAATTTGGCTGATGCATCACGTCTTAAAGAAACTGCGGCAATGTATTTGTCATCGTAGTTGTAGTTTAATCTCCCTAGAAAACCCAATCTGTTATACTCAAATGAAGTACTCTGTAAACTAGAATCTTCATTAGAAAGTTCATCTATTTCATCTGAAACAGAATTTCTACTATTGGCATTTAAACTGGTGCCTTGACTTTCAAATTTTTCTGAAAGTAATAATGCCTCAAAATTGTGGGCATCGCCAAATGTAGTGTTGTATGTTAAGCTATTGGTGAAAATTATAGTTTGTCCTGCCGAGTTGTTTTTGGTAATAGATGCGAAAGCTTGCTGATGGGTACCACCTAAACTGTCATCATTGTAAGAAGGTATAAATCTATCACTTGTTCCTTTGTAATAATCTAAACCAACCTGCGATTTAAACTTCAATCCTTCTATAATATCATACTCTGCAAAAATGTTACCTACCAATGCAAAAGTGTTATTAACGGCATTACCATGCTTTAATATTCTCACTGGGTTTTCTGCATCTTGTCCGTCACCCGCACTATTTGGTCCTTGGAAACCTCCTAAGTTGTTAGAGTTGTAAACAGATAAATAGGGGGCAGCTTTAATTGCATGCTCTAAAAGTGAACGATCACCAATACCGGTTGGATCAGGATTTTGCTTATTGAAATTGATCGACATGTTTTGACCTAATTTTAGTTTGCCAAAGGTGAAGTCGCTATTTGCTCTAAAAGAATATCTCTGAAAACCAGTTTCGATAATGATACCTTCTCTTTCAAAATAACCACCTGAAATTCTAAAATTACTTGTTTCACTACCGCCAGAGGCAGCCATATCATAGCTTCTAATTAGACCTGTGGTGTAAATCTCATCTTGCCAATTGGTGTTTAAACCTGATGTAGAAGAAGGTGTATTAGGTACTATGCCCCAAGCGTCACTTGCATATTGTAAATATTGTTCTGTATTCAGAACATCATAACGTTGGTTGTTCTGCTGAAAACCGGTATGTGCATTAAAAGATAATTGTGTTTTACCACTTTTTCCTTTTTTAGTAGTTACGATAATAACACCGTTAGAACCTTGTGCACCGTATACGGCAGTGGTTGACGCATCTTTTAATACGTTAATGGTTTCAATGTCGTTTTGGTTTATGCCTGATAGGTTTCCTACAATTACACCATCAACAACAAATAATGGAGAGTTATTGCCAAAGGTTCCCAGACCTCTAATAGTGATTGATGGCTCTGAACCTGGTGCACCTGTATTTACAACAGAAATACCTGCAGCACGACCTTGTAAGGCTTCCGTGGCATTAGCAACGGGAACTGCATTTAAATCTTCGGATTTTACGCTAGATATGGCTCCTGTTACTGCAGCCCTACTTTGTGCGCCATAACCAACGACTACAACTTCATCTAAAGCTTGAGCATCTATTTCCATTGATACAGTAATGGAAGATTGCCCGTTGATAGAAATTTGTTGAGAAACGTAGCCAATGTAACTAATGGATAATGTACCGTTAGATGGTACGTTGGATAATGTGAAATTACCATCAAAATCAGTTTGTGTACCATTTGTTGTACCCGTCACCACAACCGATGCTCCAGGGAGCGGAGTCCCTGTTTCATCAGAAACTACACCAGATACGGTAGAAGTTTGTGAGTGGGCCAATTGCCCCAACATTGCAATAAATGCAATGAATGTCATTTTGAGTTTAGTCATAATTAATTAAGTTTTAAGTTGTTATTTAGGCGTAATCAATTCTAGGAATACACCACTCAACAAATATAAATTGAGGCTGTTACGGGCAGTAAAACAAATGAAGCGAACTCTAGTAATTATGAAGCAAACGGCAAGTGGTTAATAGGGATACGGTAATATTGTACAGTATTTTTTACGATAATGTTATTTTATAATTAAGTGGTTTGTATAATTCTTATTTAAAGTATTTATTATTGTTTATTTGATAATGAGGGTTTGGTAGATTCTTCAAAATATGCAGGTGTAAAGTGGTATATAAATTAAATATATCTTTGGGAACCTTATTGATTATCTATGATGTTTAAAAATTGGATTTTAGTGTTCGTTTTTACAGGTGCTTTATTAGCATGTAAAAATCAAAATAAGAATACAGATTTAAGTACGGAGAGTGAAAATCACCAATTCACCAATGAACTAATAAAGGAGACCAGTCCTTATTTATTACAACATGCTCATAATCCTGTAAATTGGAAACCATGGTCATCTGAAGCTTTTAAAAAAGCGGCAGATGAAAATAAACTCGTAGTCTTAAGCGTGGGGTACTCTACTTGTCATTGGTGTCATGTTATGGAGGAGGAGTCTTTTGAAGACTTGGAGGTCGCCAAATTAATGAATGAGAAGTTTGTGAGTATTAAGGTGGATCGTGAAGAACGGCCAGATTTGGACATGGTGTACCAAACGGCTCTTCAACTGGTCAATGGTACTGGTGGGTGGCCAATGAATGCCATTATTATGCCCAATGGGAGCCCTGTTTTTTTGGGTACTTACCATGAAAAGGAGAATTGGAAAAATATTCTTCTAAAATTCAGTACCGAATATGAAAAGAACCCGGAGAAAATGCATGAATATGCCACTATGCTTTCAGAAGGTGTTCAGGAGGTGTATAATCAACCTGCAAATCAAATAGCTAATGCTATATCGCCAAACATAATTGAAAACGGTATATCTAGCTGGTCTAGTTTATGGGATAATGAGTGGGGAGGAAACCAAGGGGAGCAAAAATTTATATTGCCTACCAACTTGATAATGTTGTTAGATTATGCCGTGCTAGAACAAGATGAAAATGCTAAAAATCATGTGCTTAAGACATTGAACAGTGTAGTGCATGGTGGAATTTATGACCATGTGGATGGTGGATTTTTTAGATACAGTACCGATCATATGTGGAAAGTTCCTCATTTTGAGAAAATGTTATATGATAATGCACAATTGATTAACCTGTTATCTAAGGCGTATAAACTTACAGGTAATGAAGAATTTAAAGTGGCAGTAGAGGAGACCTTTAAATTTTTACATACCGAAATGAGAAACGAGCAAGGGGGCTACTTTAGCGCTATGGATGCAGATACCGATGGGGAAGAGGGCTTGTATTATATCTGGAAGAAAGATGAATTGCAAGATTTGCTTCAAAATGATTTTGAGCTCTTTGCCCAATACTATGGAATTGTAGATGGTGAAGTTTGGGAAGATGGGAATTTTGTATTGTACAATAAAATTTCAAAAAATGAATTTTTACAGACTAATACATTAAATGAAGAACAGCTGAATGAAAAACTTGGAAAATGGAAGAAACTTCTAAATCAAGCAAGACAGAAAAGAACAAAGCCAAAAAAGGATTATAAAATATTGACCTCATGGAATGCTCTTTTAATTGATGGTTATTTGGAAGCTTATAAAGCATTTGGCGATGATAATTATTTAAACGAGGCTATTTCCGTTTATAATTATCTCACAGCTAATAATTATACCAATGGTCAATTGGTACATTCTTATACGAAAGATAGTAAGCAGCGAGAAGTGTTTTTAGAGGATTTCGCGTTTCTAGCAAAGAGTGCATTCTCTTTATTTGAAGTGACAATGGAAACCAAGTATTTGGATCTTTCAAAGGAGCTGATGCAAAATGCAGAACAGAAATACAAAAGCAATTCGGTATTATATTACTATAATATAGCTAATGACTTGGTTCCTAGTATCATTAATACTTCAGATGGTGTTGTGCCTTCCGCCAATGCCATAATGGCTCAGAACTTTCTAAAAATTGGTCATTTGGAGTATAACACCGACTATTTGAAAAAAGCAGAAACCATGGGTGCATTGGTAACTTCAGATTTTGAGAACCATGCCGTTAGTTATGGTGCCTGGGGCTCTTTGCTTTTGCAGCAAGCATATCCTTATTATGAAATTGTAATAGTTGGTGAGAATGCTGAACAATTGTTATCGCAAATGAGCAAGACCTATATTGCCAACACCATATTGGTGGGAAGTAAATCGGAAAGTGAAATTTCTTTGTTTAAGGATCGCTATATTGATGAGGATACGTTTATATATGTATGTCAAAATAACACCTGTAAACTACCGGTAAAGACAATCGATGAAGGGTTTCAGCAAATGGTTTCGTTTGGATATAAAGGATTTAAGGGGAGCAACTAAATAATATTTCCTTTTTATAGTTTTCAATGGTCATTTTTTTAAAGATGATGTAAGCTAAACTTTGCTTTTGATGATAATTTAAATAAGATTTGTAGTACAATAAAAAATAGATAGCATGCCAGGTTTTGAGTTGTTTGGGGAAAAGGAAAAAAGTCAAGTTCAAGATGTTTTGGATTCAGGGGTATTAATGCGTTATGGTTTTGACGGTATGCGTAACAACCATTGGAAGGCTTTAGAACTGGAAGCTGCACTGGCAAAACGAATGAATGCAAGATATGCACAGCTGGTAAGTAGTGGTACCGCAGCATTAACGGTGGCCCTGGCGAGTGCGGGTGTAGGAGCGGGAGATGAGGTGATTATGCCAACTTTTACATTTGTGGCTAGTTTTGAGTCTATTTTGGCTATTGGGGCCGTACCTATTTTAGTTGATGTGGATGATACCTTGACCTTAGATCCGGTTGCCGTTGAGAATGCAATAACTGAGAAAACAAAGGTGGTGATGCCGGTACATATGTGTGGTTCTATGGCGGATCTAAAGGCATTAAAAGCTATTTGTGATAAACATGATTTTCTATTGTTAGAAGATGCTTGCCAGGCAATAGGAGGTAGCTTTGACGGAAAGCCCTTGGGTAGTTATGGTGATTTGGGTTGTTTTTCTTTTGATTATGTAAAAACGATTACTTGTGGTGAAGGCGGGGCCGTTATCACCAACAATGAAAAATATAAAACCAATGCAGATCATTACTCAGATCATGGTCACGATCATGTAGGAAATAATAGAGGTACTGAAGAACATCCTTTTTTAGGTTATAATTATAGAATTTCTGAATTGAACGCGGCCGTAGGGTGCGCGCAAATAGAACGCTTAGATGATTTCTTGGCCATACAGGAAAAACATTATGCAATAATAAGGGAAGAACTTAGTGTTCTGCCAAATATTGAGTTTAGAAGAGTACCGGTTGGGGGCGTAGAGAATTATTCGTTTATATCGTTCTTTCTACCAACTGCGGAATTGGCAAAAAAAGCACACACAGCATTGGGCGATGCAGGTGTAGATGCCTGTTTTTATTGGTTTGATAATAATTGGCATTACTATAAAAAATGGGAGCATTTAACTTATAAAAGATCTTTAGGTAAATTACCTCAAGAGGTTGTTAACCAGTTGCCTGACTACTCAAATTCTGATTTTTCAAAATCGGATGCTTGGGTAGGTAGAACCATTTCTTGCCTCATCAAATTGAGTTGGACAGGCGAACAGGTGGCTGAACGTGCGGCAACAATGAAACAAGTATTGGCAAAGTTTGCTTAACCGAATTATATCTTAATAAGATACATACTCTACAATTTCCAATCCGTAGCCAACAATGCCTACACGTTTAGCTTGGGTGCTATTGGTCATTAATTTCATTTTATGAATACCTAGATCATGTAGTATTTGGGCTCCTATACCAAAGTCTCTATTGTCCATTTCAATTTTTGGAGCTTTTTGAACACCTTGTTTTTGTAATTCTTTAAGCTCTTTTAACCTTGAAAGTAGGTTCATTGATTCTGAATCTTGATTAATGAATACTATGGCACCTTTGCCTTCATCATTAATTTTTTGAAACATCTGTTCTAGCTGCTCATCTGGATTATGGGTTAAGGTTCCAAGAATATCATTATTGATCAACGTAGAGTTTATTCTCGTCAAAATCTTATCGTCAGATGACCATGTACCCTTTGTTAGTGCAATATGAACATGATTGTTGGTGGTTTGCTTATATGCCCTTAATCTAAACTCACCAAAACGGGTTGTAATATTGAAATCGGTTTCTTTATTGATTAGACTGTCATGTTCCATTCGGTAAGCAACAAGGTCTTCTATGGAAACAATTTTTAAGTCGAATTTTTTGGCAACATTTACTAGTTCTGGCAAACGTGCCATAGTACCATCTTCATTCATTATCTCAACGATAATTCCGGCAGGTTTTAATCCGGCCAATCTTGCAAAGTCTATAGCGGCTTCTGTATGTCCTGTTCTTCTTAATACACCACCTTCTTTGGCAACTAATGGAAATATATGCCCTGGTCTTGCTAAATCATGCGGTTTGGTATCGCTCTCAGTCAAGGCTATAACCGTTTTTGAACGGTCACCGGCAGATATGCCCGTAGTAACTCCTTTACCTCTTAAATCTACGGAGACGGTAAAAGCCGTTTCTAAAGGGTCGGTATTGGTACTTACCATCATGTGTAGACCTAAGTCTTTGCAGCGACCTTCGGTAAGTGGTGCACAGATTAGACCTCTACCGTGTGTAGCCATAAAATTGACCGTTTCTGGTGTGGCCAATTCGGCTGCAGCTAAAAAATCTCCTTCATTTTCACGATTTTCATCATCTACAACGATAATTACTTTACCGGCGCGTATGTCTGCAATCGCTTCTTCAATACTATTCAATTTAATATCACTCAAATCTTTCATTTTTAAGCTTCAGCTTTATCTTTTTTCTTAAATAATTTTTTGAAGAAATCGGCTATGAAACCAAAATCCATCATTCCCTTATCTTCGGTAGCTCTTTTGGTCAAATACACTCCCAACGGAAGCATTATAAGTGTTGATAACCACGCCCCCAACATTGGATGAATGTTTCCTTCTTTTGCGTAATTTCCGGCGAATACACCAATGAAATAATAAATAAGGAAAAGTACAATGGCGATGACCATTGGTAACCCTAAGCCACCCTTTCTTATAATAGCGCCTAATGGGGCACCTACAAAGAACAATATGATACATGAAAAAGCCAATGCATATTTATTATGTAAGGAAAGTATATGCATGTTGTAAATTTTATACCGCTTCTGTAATTCTTCTTTCTTTCCACTTACGGTACCTAAAATGCTGCTAGTAGCGTTTTTAGCGCTGCTTAAAATCTGTATTTGTTGCCAATCTGGAAATAGGACTAAAAAGTTATCCGTTATAGAATCTTGAAAGGCTGTATTTTGTTTTGCCTGTAATGCTTTGTTTTCTATAATGGAGTCTTTTTTTCTAACCATGTCAGATTTGGTAGAATCTTTGTTTTTGGGCATTAAAGGTGTAAACATTCCTGTTCTTCCTTCAATATTTTTAGAAAACGCGCGTACAATTCTAAAATTATCTCCTCGTAAAGAATCGATATCCTTTTTTAGTCGGGATATATTCTTCATTTTATCGGTACTAATATCTCTTTCTTCCTCAAGGTCATCGTTATTGATCTCAGGAATTTCAATATTCATAGTGTACGTATCAAAATCTGCTTGAGCAAAAGGGAATTTCATTTTATTTTCACTGCTCTTGGTCTGTACGTCTTCATATAGATGCCCGTCTTTTAATACTAGCTGTATAATGTCAGAGTCTTCGCTACTGATCAATTCGCCGGTTTTAGACTTAATAACTCTGGTGTTCACGTTATTTGCAGATTTTGTATGAATAATGACGTTCTTTAAAAACCGGTCATTTTCACCGTATTTTTCATCAACCTTAATATTCATACCTTCAAAATCACTAAAGACACCTTCTGCTACAACTGCGGCTGGTTTTACCTTAGCTATGTTTCTACGTAGATTGTATATTTTTCGTTGCGAAAGAGGAATAACATTATTGGCAAAGAAAAAGGTTACTCCGCCTAAAACTGTTACAAAAATGATTAAGCTTAACATGGACCGTTGCAGTGAAATACCTGAGGCTTTCATGGCAGCGAACTCATAATTTTCGGCAATTGAACCAAATGTTAAAATAGATGATAACAGTACTGTTAATGGTAGAACCTTTTCTGTAAGATCTGGCATTAGGTAAAATAGAAATTTACCTATAATAACAATGTCTAGACCTTTACCGGCTAAATCATCAATAAAAAGCCAAATCGTTTGAAATATGAAGATGAACATCAATATTACAAACGAACTGACAAAATTAAAGACGAACCTTGATAGGATATATCGGTCTAGTATTCTCAATAGTTCTAATTTCTTATAATGAAATAGCCTTCATCTTTATATTTGGCTTCGTCAAAAGTAAATAAGGTTTTGGACAAATCTTGATCTGTTTTAAAAGAATTAACAGTGATCGTAGTCTTGGTACCGTTTTTACCTGTCTCAATTAATTTGTAGATATGCTTAGTGCCCATATCAATACCCAATAATCTAGATTTGATCTCGGTGTCAGAGTCAATAGGTGTTAACTTAACATATTGAATTTTTCTACCTTGTATATTCTGTAAAATGTCCCATGCATAGTTATGTCCTTCCTTGTAGAATGTCAACATTTTAGAAGGTGTCATGGCATTTTCATCGTCAGATTTATCTTCTATGGTTACTTCTTCGTTTTCAGGAACAATAGTATACACTTTATTACCATCAAAAATCTGTTGTGATCCAAGGTAATTGAACATGTATTTATTGCCGGCAAGTGTAACGTCGCCTCTTGTTTCTTGATTAATACCTGCTTCTGCATTCTTTAAATCGAATTTAAAGTCAACAAAAATGTTGTCGTAACCCTGTACTTTGTTATATACTTCATCTAATAAAGCTTTTGCCTTATCGGAATTTTGCGCATTTGCAAAAGCTGTAGATAACATAACCGTTAATACAATAATAATTTTTTTCATCTCTTTTTTTAATATTATTCGTTATCCAATATTTGTTGAAGGGCCACCATATCAGACACATAAACTTGTCTTGCCTTGCTGCCTTCAAACGGACCTACAATTCCAGCTGCTTCTAATTGATCAATGATTCTACCGGCTCTATTGTAGCCAAGTTTTAATTTTCTTTGAATTAAAGAGGCAGATCCCTGCTGGGCAATAACAATGACTTCAGCAGCTTCACGGAACTTAGAATCCCTTTCCGACACGTTATTATCAAGACTCGTGCCAGAATCTTCACCAACATATTCGGGAAGCTCATGCGCATCGGGGTAGGCGCGTTGACTACCAATAAACTCTACTATTTTAGCCACTTCCGGCGTGTCTACAAAAGCACATTGAATACGTGTGACATCATTACCTTGCGTAAACAACATGTCACCTCTACCAATTAATTGATCGGCACCTGCTGTATCTAAAATGGTTCTTGAATCTATTTTTGAAGTTACCCTAAAGGCTAACCTAGCCGGGAAATTGGCTTTGATAATACCAGTAATAACGTTAACCGATGGTCTTTGTGTTGCAATGATCAAATGTATACCAATAGCCCTTGCCAATTGAGCTAGTCTGGCTACCGGTGTTTCAACCTCTTTACCTGCGGTCATAATTAAATCTGCGAACTCATCAATAACCAATACGATATAAGGCAAGAACTTATGTCCATCATTAGGGTTAAGTTTTCTGGCCTTAAACTTGGTGTTGTACTCTTTTAAGTTACGAACCATTGCCAATTTCAGTAACTCATACCTATTGTCCATTTCAATACAAAGCGAGTTCAGGGTATGAATTACTTTGGTATTGTCAGTAATAATAGCTTCTTCCGAATCTGGAAGTTTGGCCAAGAAATGACGTTCAATTTTGTTGTAAAGGGTAAGCTCTACTTTTTTAGGGTCTACTAGAATAAATTTAACTTCTGCAGGATGCCTTTTATACAATAACGAGGTTAAAACCGCATTTAATCCAACAGATTTACCTTGACCTGTAGCACCTGCCATTAGTAAGTGTGGCATTTTTGCTAAATCTACCACAAAGGTTTCATTACTAATGGTTTTACCAAAAGCAATAGGCAGTTCCATTTCGGCTTTTTGAAATTTGCTTGATGCAATTACCGAGCGCATAGAAACTATGGTAGAATTTTTATTAGGAACCTCAATACCAATGGTGCCTTTACCCGGAATAGGGGCAATTATACGTATACCGAGTGCAGCCAATGATAATGCAATATCATCTTCTAGATTCTTGATCTTACTGATTCTTACACCAGCTTCCGGTACAATTTCATATAAGGTTACTGTAGGACCTATGGTTGCCTTAATTTGGGCAATACCAATTTTATAATTTTTGAGGGTTTCAACAATTCTATTCTTGTTCTCCTCTAATTCTTCCTGATTTATGGTAATACCCCCAGTTGTACCATGTTGGTCTAAAAGATCAATGTGTGGAAATTTATAATTTCCTAATTCAAGAGTAGGGTCAAACTCACCAAAATCGTCTACTAACTTATTGGCCAGTACATCTATTTCTTCTGGCTCTTCAATAACTTGCTCAACTTCCATAGCCAAAGTTTCCTCAGGTTCTGGTGCAGTTATTTCAAAATCACTTAAATTATCTTCCTCTTTTTCTAAATGGGGAATTTCAGTTTTATGGGTATAGGTGTCTACAACCACTGGAGCTTCTTCTTCAAGAGAAGTAGTTAGCAATGCTTCTTCCTCTTCTAAAGATTTCTTTTTGTTTGCCTTACGTTCTTGGTTTGCTTTAAACTCTGTAGTTATGGCTTCTTTTCTTGATTTAAAGAAAGCTGAAATTCCTTCAGGAGTAACTTCAAACAAACGAACGAGAATAAAAATAAGACCAAAGACCAATAATAATAAAACACCAATTTTACCTGCGTAATCTTGAAGAAAATCGTTCATTTCAAAACCAACTAAGCCGCCTAATAATGGACTTGTAGTTGCAAAGAACCCAAGGGCAATTGAAATCCAGATGACAAAAAGTAAACCCCAAATCCATTTCTTAATGAGCGCCTTAGATGGTAGACCTAAGAATAGGTAGATTCCACTAATACATATTAAAAAAGGGAATATAAGTGAAGCAACTCCAAATCCTTTATACATGAAAAAATGACTGATACTAGCGCCAAATTTATTCAGAAGATTTTTTGCAAGTTCATTCCTGTCCTTGAACTCGGACAATAGGCTTTGGTCATCTTGCCAGTTAAAGTAAAACGATATAAAAGAGAAAAACAGCGCTATACTAAATAGCATGAGCAAACTACCCAAAATGATTTTATTCTGTTTGGATAATTTAAACGGTGATCGTTTTTTAGTAGGTTTTGGCTTTGATTTAGATGCCTTTTTTGCCATTAAAACTTTATTCTGGTGCTAAATTACAAATTTACGTTGAGCTATGGTGAACTATAGACTTGCCTAAAGAATCTTTGGTACGTATATAATAAGACCAATAATGGCTGATGCTATAGAAACTAACATTACGGCACCCGCAGATATATCTTTTATAAATCCGATTTTTACATCAAATTCTGGTTGAATGTAGTCAGCAATTTTTTCTACGGCCGTATTCATGCCTTCAATACCTAAAACAATGGCTATTGCAAATATTTGAAGTATCCATTCCGTACTTGAAATGTCGAAATAAAAACCAGCGGCTGTCATAACTATAGCAATGAATACCTGAATTTTAATACTTGCTTCGGTTCGTATTAAAAGTATGGCACCTTTAAAGGCGAAACCAACACTTTTAATACGATTGACCAAAAAGGATTCTTTTGGCATGAGATTTTTGTTATTAGTTCATCAACGCCTCTAATGCTGCTTTGTAATTTGGCTCTTCAGTAGTTTCAGCTACCTGCTCAGTATAAATAACATTACCTTTTTCGTCAACAACCACTACGGCTCTTGATAATAAAGGAGCTAAAGGACCGTCTGAAAATGCTACGTTGTAACCTTTTCCAAAATTACCATCTTTAAAATCTGAAAGCATCTCAACATTTTCAATACCTTCTGTACCACAAAATCTTGCCTGAGCAAATGGTAAGTCCTTAGAAATGCATAGTACTATGGTGTTATCCAACTCTGCAGCTTCTTGGTTGAACTGGCGAACAGATTGTGCACAAGTACCTGTGTCAACACTAGGGAAAATATTTAGAACTACCCTTGAACCTTCATAGTCAGAAAGTTTTACGGTAGATAAGTCGTTTTTAGTTAATTCAAATTCCGGAGCTTTGCTGCCATTATCTGGTAAAGTTCCTATAGTGTGTATTTCATTTCCTTTTAATGTAACCGAAGCCATAACTTTTATCTTTTTATGATTGAGAATGTGAAATTATAAAATATAAAGATGAAACGAGCGGGAATAGGACAAAAAAAAAGTCCCTTCAATTTTGAAGGGACTTTATAAATTTAAAAGCTATTATTGGTCTATGGAGCCTAAGACCCGTTTCATAAACTGATTCATAGCATCTTTTTTTGGAGTGCCAGCTTCTATGCTATTGGAAACTTCAATGGCACCGTACATATTTGAAATAAGTTCTCCAATGACATCAAGTTCTTCATCTTTTAGCGAAGGCAACTCTGTAAGTGCTTCTAGAGTTTCAATGGTCTCTAGAACATAGTCACTATCCTTCTCCTCAATGAACTCCGTCAATAATTTAATTATGGGTAATCTCACCGATCAGTTCTTTTAATAGGTCATACTTATTGGTCTGAACCTGGTTTTTTAATTTACCTGACTCAAATGAAGCAAAAGTTGGTAAGTTGCTTACGTCAGCTAATTTTCTTGATTCTGGAAACTTTTCGGCATCTGCCAATACAAAAGTAATATTTTCGTTCTGTGAAGCTTCTTTTTTAAATTTAGGCTTCATAATTCTACAGTTACCGCACCACGTGGCAGAGTATTGAACAACAACGTTAGGGTTGTTCTCAATGATTTCCTGTAAATTATCTTGTTCTAATTCTAATAACATAACTAAAGCTTTTTAATGGTTAATAAAATGAACATGAAGTGAAATACTTCATGTTCATTAAACATTCTATTTAGTTTGCATGAGCAGAAAGGTAGCTAGCAACACCGTCTCTATTTGCAGACATTGCCTCTTTACCTTCTTCCCAGTTTGCAGGGCAAACTTCACCTTTTTCCTGTACATGGGTTAAAGCATCTACCAAACGTAAATACTCACCAACATTTCTACCTAAAGGCATATTGTTGATACTTTCGTGTTGTACAACACCTTCTTCATCAATGATATATGTTGCTCTGTAAGTAACATTGTCACCTTCAACCTGAACGGTTTCAGTTTCTTCGTCGTAAACTTCGTTTTGGATATCCAATATTCCTAAAACGCTAGATAGGTTACGGTTACTATCCGCTAAAATTGGATATGTTACACCTTCAATACCACCGTTATCCTTGTCTGTGCTCAACCAAGCAAAGTGTACTTCTGGAGTATCACAAGATGCACCTATTACAAGTGTGTTTCTTTTTTCGAACTCACCAATGGCAGCTTGGAATGCGTGTAATTCCGTTGGGCAAACAAAAGTGAAATCTTTTGGATACCAGAATAGAACTACTTTTTTATTATTCTTTTGAGCTTCTTCTAAAACATTAAGTTTAAAAGTATCGCCCATGTCGTTCATTGCGTTAACACTAATATTTGGGAATTTCTTTCCTACAAATGCCATAATATGTTTTCGTTTTATAATTAATTATAAAGCAAAATTAAGACTTGTAAGAGGGTAAAGTGTCTTTCTAAATTAGATTTTTCAATAGTAGAATAACTATTTTGAATAGCGAAGCAATACAGGTGTTTTTAGTGTCGAAGACGTAAAATTAAGGCCCTTAATTTATCACATTGACAATTGTTAGCTTATTATGCTAAAAAGTGATGAATTTTAATTTTAGGCTTTGCCCGTGGCCAACTTTTTTATTTTAATGTTAAAGCCTGCAAAGATGAAGGTCATAATTGGGCTTAACCAGTTAAAAATGGCATAAACAAAATACTCTGCTACACCAACACCCAAAACACCACTATGGTAAGCACCACAGGTGTTATACGGAATTAAAACAGATGTAACCGTACCAGTATCTTCAAGAGTTCTGCTCAAATTTTCAGGAGCCAAGCCTTTGTCCTTGAATGCTTTTGAGAACATTTTGCCCGGTACTACAATTGCTAAATATTGATCGGAAGCGGTACCGTTTAAAACAATACAGCTAATTCCAGTGCTAAAGAATAGCCCAAAAGTAGATTTAGCCATGCTCAACAATGATTTTGTAATTCTTGCCAAAGCTCCAATACCATCCATAATACCACCAAAAAACATAGCGCAAATTATAAGCCAAATGGTGTCCAACATTCCTTTCATGCCTTTTGATGAGAATAAATCGCTTAAGGCTTTATTATCGGTGGGTATATCAGTACTTACCGTAATGGCTTTTAAGATTCCCTGATAACCTGATTCAAAATTTAATTCTGATGCTCCTGTGATGCCGGCAACAATATTCGGTTGAAAGATCAATGCAAAAATAGCCGCTAATAAAGTACCTATAAGTAATGCCGCCAATGGAGGTGTTTTTTTAACTATTAGTGCAATAACGGCAATGGGTACTAAGAATAACCATCCGTTGATATTAAAAGAGGAATCTATAGATGCTAAAATGGCGTCAACATCAGCTTCTCCACTTGTATTAAGGCTAAAACCAATAATTAAAAATACAATTAGCGTAACGGAAATAGTTGGTACCGTAGTCCATAGCATATACTTTATATGCGAGAACAATTCTCCACCGGCCATTGCAGGTGCTAAATTTGTGGTGTCGCTCAGGGGAGATAACTTATCGCCAAAATATGCTCCGGATAAAACTGCTCCTGCGGTCATTCCCAAAGAAATACCCAGTGCTTCACCAATACCTATTAAGGCAATACCTACGGTTGCAGAAGTGGTCCAGCTACTACCTGTTGCTACGGATATAATGGCACAAATAATCACACAAGCTGCTAAAAATATGGTAGGATTAAGTATTTGAAGTCCGTAGTAGATCATGGCCGGAATTATGCCACTAACCAGCCAAGTACCCGCTAGAGCACCTACCATTAAAAGTATAAGTAACGCTCCCGTGGTAGATTTTATGTTCTCTTCAACCTCGGCAATCATTTGCTTGTAAGATACCTTGTTCAGAAAACCAACTATTGCGGCCACTGCGCCACCAAGCAATAAAATAAACTGATTTGATCCGCTGAGCGCATCATCACCAAACACATAAACATTGTAAGCCAACATGGCAACTAGGGCAATTACAGGAACTAAAGCAGCAAAAATGCTTAATTCTTTATTGTCAACAATATGCTCATTTTCCCTATGTTCATTAGTGTTTTGGTCAATCATTAAAATGAAGTTTGGTTATTTCGTAATATTACGATTTCTGTTACGGATGTGCAAACCCAACATGCAAAATAGAGTTTAGACTTTTATGCTTTTGATATCCAGAATATTAAGGTCCAAAAGGCATTTTTTCATTAATTCATAGGTTCGTTCTATGTCGTCGTCAAGTCCAATGGAAAATCTAATTAGGCCATTGCCCAATCCCATTTCTAGTTGTTCTTCCATAGGAATTTCAGAAGACGTTGAGCTACCTGGGGCACTGAACAAGGTTTTATAAAAACCTAAACTTACGGCTAAGTAACCCAATTTTCTTTCTTGCATTAATTCCATCAATGCATTGGCATTTTCTAAACTGCCAACGTCCATTGTAATTAAGCCGCCGTAACCATATTCCGGATTCATTTGATCTTCCATAATCAAATGACCTGGGTGAGATGAGAGTCCTGGATAGACTATTCTAAGTCCGTCCCTTTCAAAATTTTCAGCCAAGAACTGGGCATTTTCACTGTGTTTTTTCATGCGTATATGCAGTGTACGCATGTTTTTTAGAATTGAAGAAGCTCTTAAACTATCTAATGTACTACCTAATAACATACCCGCACCATTATTTACATCTTTAAGTCCTAAACAAAATTCGGTGGTGCCGCAAACGACCCCTGCAACACAATCGCTAGTACCATTTATAAATTTGGTTAAACTGTGTATGACGATATCTGCACCCAATTTTGCCGGGGTAATGGTTAAAGGCGAGAAGGTATTGTCAACAGCTAATAGTAGTTTGTTCTTCTTTGCTATTCGTGATAATGCCGAAATGTCCGCTACTTCTAAAAGCGGGTTGCTTACGCTCTCACAGTAGATCAATTTAGTATTTGGTCTAATAGCGTTTTCCACGGCATCTAAATCCGTAATGTCTAAAAAGCTAGTTTCTATCCCAAACTTTACTAGAAAGTTTTTCATGAAAGCATATGTGCCACCGTAAATTGTTCTACTACTTATTATGTGGTCGCCCGCACTGCATATTTGTAAAATTACAGCTGTAATAGCCCCCATGCCACTGGCGGTTACATTGGCGCTTTCTGTACCTTCTAAAGCTGCAAGGGCTTCCCCTAAATATAAGTTTGAAGGAGAGGAATGCCTACTATATAGATAGCAGCCTTCTGTGTTTCCTTCAAAAGTATCGAACATCGTCTTTGCCGATATGAAAGTATATGTTGATGAATCTGATATGGACGGATTTACGCCACCGTATTCTCCAAAGTATTGTAAATCTTGTAAATCATTGCTGCTTTTGTGACTCATAGGTTGTTGTTTTCTGTAAAACTACCCTTTAAGTGTAAATTTGTCAACAGAAATGTAAATTTTTAGAATTTGATGCTATTATTTATGTGAAATTAGATTTTTATTCTATTATTGTTTAATTTGTAACAACCAGACGGAATTATATTCATTATGAAACTTGACCAAATTGATAACAAGCTATTGGAATTACTACAGGAAGATAGTAAGAAGACAACTAAAGAGTATGCCTTAAAATTAGGGCTTTCCACCACTGCCATTTATGAACGTATAAAAAGATTGGAACGGGAAGGGGCAATAAGAAGTTACGTGGCGTTAGTTGACAAAGCTATTGTAAATAGGAACTTTACGGTATTTTGTCACGTGAAGTTAGTGCAGCATGTTAAGGATAATATTGCACAATTTGAAGCACAGGTCATGCGTTTGCAAGAGGTGGTAGAATGTCACCATTTAAGTGGTGATTATGATTATCTATTGAAAATTCATGTTAAAGATATGGAGGCTTACAGACATTTTATGGTCAATAAATTAACGACTATGAATCATATTGGAAGTACTCAAAGCTCATTTACTATAAAAGAGGTAAAGCATTCTACCGCTATACCGCTTTAAAACTAAAAATAGTATTAATTTTGTAAGACATTAGAAAATTAAAATTTTATGGATCAATATGATGTAGCCATTATAGGCTCAGGACCTGGAGGATATGTCGCAGCAATACGTTGTGCGCAACTAGGAATGAAAACTGCAATAATTGAAAAATATTCCACCTTGGGCGGAACATGTTTAAATGTTGGCTGTATTCCTTCTAAGGCGATGTTAGATTCTTCGCATCATTATGAAGATGCCATTAAGCATTTTGATGAGCATGGTATTGAGATTCCTGGTGAAGTTAAAGTGAACTTGGAAAAAATGATCGCTCGTAAGCAAGGTGTGGTTGATCAAACTACAAAGGGTATAGAGTTTTTGATGGACAAAAATAAAATTACCGTTTATGAAGGTGTAGGTAGTTTTAAAGATGCTACTCATATTAACATCAAAAAGAACGATGGAAAAACCGAAGAGATCGAAGCTAAGAATATTATTATAGCCACAGGTTCCAAACCATCTACCTTACCGTTCATTACATTGGATAAAGAACGTATCATCACATCTACAGAAGCTCTAGAACTAAAGGAAGTACCAAAACATATGATTGTTATTGGTGGTGGTGTTATAGGCTTGGAATTAGGTCAGGTGTATAAAAGACTAGGGGCAGATGTTACTGTGGTCGAGTTTATGGATCGTATTATTCCTGGTATGGATGGTGCACTTTCAAAAGAACTGACCAAGGTGCTTAAAAAGCAAAAAATGAAGTTTGCCTTATCTCACAAAGTAAAATCGGTTGAAAGAAAAGGAGATCAGGTTATTGTAAAGGCCGATGATAAAAAAGGTCAAGAGGTTGTTTTTGAAGGTGACTACTGTTTGGTTGCTGTAGGTAGAAAGCCTTATACTGACGGATTAAATGTTGATGCTGCAGGTGTTCAACTTGATGAAAGAGGTAAAGTCATTGTTGATGAGCACTTGAAAACTAACGTAGATAATATCTACGCTATTGGTGATGTCATCAAAGGAGCTATGTTAGCTCATAAAGCTGAAGAAGAAGGTACTTTGGTTGCTGAGCAATTGGCAGGTCAAAAACCTCATATTGATTATAACTTAATACCTGGGGTTGTGTATACTTGGCCAGAGGTAGCTGCAGTTGGTAAAACTGAAGAAGAGCTAAAGGAAGCTGGTGTTGACTATAAAGTTGGTCAATTTCCAATGCGCGCTTTGGGCCGTGCAAGGGCAAGTATGGATACTGACGGATTTGTAAAGATCCTTGCCGATAAAAAGACCGATGAAGTCTTAGGAGTTCATATGGTGGGTGCTCGTGTTGCAGATTTAATTGCCGAAGCGGTAACTGCAATGGAATTTAGAGCTTCTGCAGAAGATATTTCTAGAATGAGCCATGCTCATCCAACATATGCTGAAGCAGTGAAAGAAGCAGCATTGGCCGCAACCGATGATCGTGCGCTTCATGTTTAATTAATAGATACTATTTTAAATAAAAAAGGCAGCCCTTGGGCTGCCTTTTTTAATATTATAACTTCTAGACCATTTGTTAGGGTGGTTTTAATTTTTTATCAATCCCAGTAATCGTAGTACTTTTTCCGTTATGGTTCTCAATGCTTCAAACAGTAAAATTGCTATTTGTTCCAAGTAAATTCTAGTAGTTGACAAAAAGCTAGATATGCTAGATTTAATTTCTACTTTATGATTTTCATACTGTAGTGCGAAAAATGTACTTGCAATCATAAACAATATGGCTCCCGGTACAACAAAGTATGGATTCAGTGAGTGGTGAAAAAACCTATATAAGCCAACGCCTGTAAAACTACCATATAGAATAATGAAATGTATGATATATATTGATAGCGTGCTTTGACCGATTTTTAGCCAAGTAGAGTTCATTAAAAACTTTCTTAGCAGTATAAATATGGAAAAGACTAATAATACATCACCTAAGCGAATAAATAGGTAATTGTTATTGAAAATGGATTGAAATAGCTGTATTCCGGTAACTTCATGCAAATAAAGAAAGAAATCGGAAGAAAAAAACATTAAGATTAACCCAATGGCTACATATGTTGGTACTATGAAATTATAAACATTTTTATTGTTTTGAAATCTAGAAAATAGCACAGATAGAAAACTACCTATGGTTGCATAGCCCAACCAGGGTATAATAGTGAACACAGAGCCGTTGGTCTTTGTGAAATAATTTGCCATGGCTTGCGGTAAAAAATTAAAACTTAGGGTTTTGTAATAAGGCTCAAAGGCAAATAATAATAGGGTAGTGGTTGCCAATATTGTTGGGAAAATCCATTTCTGCCTAGCAAATGTCAAGATGTAAAAACCTATGATGAATAATAAAGAAAGCCCAATACAGTGCAGTACATCAACTAAATAAAAAGAATCATAGATTTCGCCTTTAAAGAGACCAAAAATATTCATTCTTAAAAGATAGGCGATGACCAAAAGTTCAAGACCACGTTTAATTCCTTTTTTTACACGAGGGTTACTCCAACCCGTCTGTGGTGATCTTATCAGCAAAAAAGTAAAAATAAAACCAGAAACGGTAAAGAAAACCGGAGCGGTAATTCCTCTAAAGTATTTCCAAGTGGTAAAGAGTATATTTGAGTTGTCTCTGAATGCATTATCAAGCAAACCATCAATAAAATGACCTTGTAACATCATTAAGATGGCCCACGCTCTTATAGCGTCTAAAAAAAACAATCTTGACTTAGAGTTGCTCATTATAACAATTATATCCTATATACTTATAAAACAGTAAGTTTGGATGTTTAAAGCGGTAAAATTAGATAAAATAATTTAAGGTTAGGCTTTATTAAATTAAATTCGCAAATACACAATAAAATAGCATTATGAGTTACGTTTTAACATTTGCAGGAAGCAATTCTTCAGTTTCCATTAATTATAAATTGGCAAAATATACTTCCACGTTAATTGGCGATACAGAGGTTAGGTTAAGAGACATGTCTAAATACCCTTTTCCTATGTATAGTCAAGATGCGGAAAAAGAAGATGGTTACTCTAACTCTTTGGTGGAGTTCAAGAATGAAATAAGTAATGCCAAAGGCTTGATCATTGCCGTAAGTGAGCACAATAGTTACCCTTCTGCTTATTTTAAAAATGTTATGGATTGGTTATCTAGGTTAGATGTAAAGTTCTTAGCGGATAAGAAGATAATGTTAATGGCCACTTCAAATGGTGGTCGTGGTGCTATTGGAGCCTTAGAGGTTGCGGAAAAAATGATAACTAGATTTCAAGGTACTGTGGTTACATCTTTTTCATTGCCAAGATTTAACGAGAATTTTGATGAGCAAAAAGGAATTATAGATGATGAATTGGCAAAAGTACACGCTGAAAAAGTAAGCACTTTTGTAAAGGCTATTTCCTAATTAAAGAATTGCTTGTTCAAGTTAAATTATTCTTAGTCTGTCCTGTTAAATTGCGGAACTTCTTTACCTTTATGGCGTGCTAAAAACGTTCAGGGAACATATAGAAATTTCTTTTCCGGAATTGTTGGAAAATCACTTCATAATTGCATGTAGTGGAGGTCTTGACAGTACCGTATTGGTAGAATTATGTAATAGGGCACAGTTACAATTTTCAATTGCACACTGTAATTTTCAATTACGCGGAAATGCCAGTGATGAAGATGAAACCTTTGTTAGAAGTTTAGCAAATAACATAAATAAACCGGTGTATGTCACCCATTTTGATACTTTGGGCTATGTGAACCAACACAAGGTTTCGGTTCAAATGGCGGCGCGTGAATTACGATATGCGTGGTTTAGGCAATTGCTGAATCAAGATGCAGGCAAGTATGTTTTAACGGCACATCATGCAAATGATAATATTGAGACTTTTTTGATCAATTTATCTAGAGGCACGGGTATTGATGGTTTAACGGGTATACCAGCGAAAATTAATTACTTAAGAAGACCATTGTTGCCTTATACTCGAGAAGAGTTGGAAAACTTTGCGAATGCCGAAAATATAAATTGGCGTGAAGATGCCAGTAATGCGGACATTAAGTATTTACGTAATAAAATAAGATTAGAGGTTATTCCAAAGTTGAATGAACTTCATCCTACTTTTTCTGAAAATTTTAAAAATACCCTTCAATATTTACACCAAACGGAAACGATAGCCTCTACTTATCTACTAAAGTTAAAGCAAGATTTATTTGTAAGTAAAGATGGTAAGGTAGAAATAGAAATTGATAAGCTTAGGGGCTTACAGCCATTACCTACTTATTTGTATGCATTGTTCAGTCCATATGGATTTAAAGAAATGGACAATCTAGAAGGTTTGTTAAACGGTTTATCCGGTAAACAACTCCAATCTAACACCCATATTCTAGTTAAGAATCGCAATGTATTATTATTGACCTCAAAAAGCGATGCTAAATCCGTAGTTGATGAGTTCTTAATTCCTGAGGATAAAGTACCTTTGAATCTTCCGGTCAACTTGAAATTTACAAAGGTTTCTGAACGTTATGATAATACAAAGAATGAAATATACGTTCAAAAAAGTGCTTTAAAATATCCGCTGACCGTAAGAAAATGGAAAAGTGGCGACTATTTTTATCCGATAGGTTTAAATCGAAAAAAGAAGTTGTCCAAGTATTTTAAAGACGAGAAAGTTGATGTTTTGTCTAAAGAAGAAACTTGGCTGTTATGTTCAGGTGAGCAAATTGTTTGGGTTGTAGGCATGCGTGCAGACCACCGTTTTAGGGTTGTAGATACCACCCAAGAGATTTTAAAAATAGATATTAAATGATTAGATTTTTTGCATTCCTATTTTTTTTAACTGTAATGCCATTACAGGTTATTGCGCAAACCGAAGATGAACCCGTAGTTTGGGAACAGCAAATCAATAAGATTTCGGATACGGAATATGAATTGGTAATGCAGGCTAAAATTCTTGACGGATGGCACATGTACTCTCAGTTTACGTCAGAATTTGGTTCTTTGCCAAGTGAATTCACCTATAATGGCAACGGTACAATTTATGAATTGATAGATGGTACCTTGGAAAGCGAAACAATAAAGGAATACAGTGAAATTTTTGAAGTAGAAGAAACCTATTTTAAAGATGAGGCCACCTTTACACAAAGAATTAAAATATTGGACCCTGAAATCAACCAGATAGATGTTGATCTCTTTTTTCAGGTTTGTAAAGAAGTTTGCATTCCTATGGACAAAAAGTTCATGTTTACTTTAGATGGTTCTGAAGCTGAAATTATAAACACTGTTGATGATAGAAGTTTAGCTTTAGGTCAAAAGTTACGGTTAGACCTTAAAAATAGAGAACTGTTAACGCAAGGTCAAGATACCATTGCTACAGGTACAAATATCTGGGTCATATTCGGACTTGGTTTTCTTGGGGGATTAATAGCCTTATTGACCCCGTGTGTATTTCCAATGATTCCGTTGACCGTATCTTTTTTTACCAAACACTCTCAAAAAAAATCGAAAGGGATAATTAATGCTTTGCTCTATGGATTCTTCATAGTGCTTATTTATTTTCTATTGAGTCTACCTTTTCACTTGTTTGATTCGGTAGATTCTCAAATTTTAAATTCCATAGCCACCAATGTCTGGTTGAACTTGCTGTTCTTTTTGATTTTTATATTTTTTGCCTTTTCATTTTTTGGGTATTATGAATTGACATTACCTAGTTCTTGGGCCAATAAAATGGACGCTGCATCTTCTAAGGTAGGTGGTGTTTTAGGTATCTTTTTCATGGCAGTGACCTTGGCTATTGTTTCGTTCTCCTGTACAGGTCCTATTTTGGGTGGCTTACTGGGCGGTACTACTTTAGCGGAAGGTGAAGTAGCTTCTAACCTTACCGCGGGTATGACAGGTTTTGGTGCGGCACTGGCATTACCTTTTGCTCTTTTTGCTTTGTTTCCTGCATGGTTAAATTCATTACCTAAATCTGGTGGATGGATGACCACCGTAAAAGTAGTATTGGGGTTTCTAGAAATAGGACTTGCCCTTAAATTTTTATCTAATGCAGATTTAGTTGGGCATTGGGGTATTCTAAAGCGTGAGATATTTTTGGGCATTTGGATCATATTAGGTATCGCGATGACACTCTACTTATTTGGTATATATAAATTTCCGCACGATAGCCCGGTTAAAAAGTTGTCACTAGGAAGAAAAGTAACAGCCTTTTTAAGTGCTGCATTTACGCTTTATATGATACTAGGCGTAACTAAAGTTACCAACCTTAAATTGTTGAGCGGTTTTCCTCCTCCTGAATTTTATAGCATTTTTGAGCAAGAAAGTGATTGCCCTTTAGGTATAGATTGTTTTAAGGATTTTGATGAAGGGTTGGCATATGCCAATAAGGTTGATAAACCAATTCTTTTGGATTTTACGGGATGGGCATGTGTAAATTGCCGAAAAATGGAGGAGAATGTTTGGAGCGATTCCGAAGTTTTTCCGATCATAAAAGATTATTATATTTTAATTTCTTTATATACGGATGATAGGGAGGAGCTTCCTGAAAATGAACAGTTCAATTTTCAATTTGAGAGTGGTAGAGTAAAGGAAATTAACAACATTGCCCAAAAATGGGGTACCTTTCAAGATGTGAATTTTGGTTCAATTTCCCAACCATTTTATGTGCTGCTTTCTCCTGATTTAGAAGTGCTCAACACTTCTATTCAAAATTCTGATATTCCAACCTATAAAAATTGGTTGTTAGAAGGATTAAGGAATAATAAATAGGATATCTTTTTTGTAAGATGTTGACTACTTGTCAATAAAAAGCAGAGCTCTGAGACGTTTTATGTAAAAAATAGTTTTAAATTGGGAGAGATAATCCCCCAAAGAAACTATGAGAACATTAAAAAAAATAGGAGCACTCCTGTTGGTACTTGTTACCCTTCTGATAATTATTATCGGAATATTTGCATACACTCTAAAACCAGACTACTCCGGTGAAAAGAAATTAGTTGGTCTTCAAGAAGTTGTAAATGTTTATTATGATGATTATGGAATTCCTCATATTTACGGTGAAAACGAAAAAGACGCATTTAGAACTTTAGGTTATGTTCATGCCCAAGATCGTCTTTGGCAAATGGAACTGTTAAGAAGAATTGCGAGTGGCGGACTCTCTGAGGTATTTGGTAAAGATCTTATTGGTACAGATAAGTTTTTTTTATCATTAGGAATTGCCGATGCTTCTAAGATAACGGCATCCAAGGTAGATGTAAATGACGAAGGTGTTATTTTAGCTAAAGCCTATTTGGACGGTATCAATCAATTTATAAATGAAGGTCCAACACCGGTAGAGTTTTATTTAACCGGTATAGATAAGAGAGAATTTGTTTTAGAGGATATCTATAATACTATTGGTTACATGGCCTTTAGTTTTGCAATGGCGCACAAAACAGATCCATTATTAACTTCTATAAATGCCAATTTGGGTCCTCAATACTTAAAAGATCTGCATGTAGGTTCAACCGTAGATACCGAATGGATAAAGAATTATAACCCTGCACCCAAAGATACTATCCAAAATAATCTTACTGCCGCTGTTAATAAAGCCCTAAGTGTATTGGATATTCCTTTGTTCGAAGGAAGTAATAGTTGGGTAATTGCACCTGAAAAAACAAAGAACGGAAAGGTAATTTTTGCCAATGATCCGCACATTGGTTTTTCTCAACCATCCGTTTGGTTTGAAGCTCATGTAGAAACACCTACTTATTCCAAATATGGATATCATATTGCAGGTATACCATTTCCTTTATTGGGACATAATAGAAAATTGGCCTACGGACTCACCATGTTTGAAAATGATGACGTTGATTTTTATTATGAGCAGAACAATCCAGCGAATGAGAATCAGTATCTCTCTAAGAATGGCTATGTAGATTATGAAATTGTACACAAAACAATTCATGTTAAAGACGCTGATGATGTTCAGTTTTCTTATAAAAGATCAGATCATGGTCCGATCTTAAACGGAATTGCCGATCAAGTTCAAGGGGATAGACCTATTGCAATGTCATGGGTCTACACAGAAATGGAGAATAAGGTTATAGATGCCTTATATGGTTTAAGTCATTCAAATAACTTAGCGGAATTTAAAAAATCGCTTCCAAAAATACATGCGCCTGGTTTAAATATTATGTACGGAGATAATGAGGGAAATGTAGCATGGTTTGCCACGGCCCAACTTTATAAGATACCCGACTCTGTAAACACCAAACTTATTTATGAAGTAAATAAAGGGCTATCATTAGAAAGAGAATTGTTAGACTTTAATGAGAATCCGCAGGCTATAAATCCGCCAAATAATTTTGTGTATTCCGCCAATAACCAACCAGATTCTATTGCCGGTATGTTGTATCCTGGGTATTATTTGCCAGAGAATAGAGGTAAGAGAATTGTAAGTTTATTGGAGCCTAAAGACGATTGGGATATATCTGCAGCTAGTGAGATGATAACTGATGTGATATCATCTGTAGAACCAGATATAGTTTCTAATTTGGCTAAATATTTAGATGTATCATTGCTAAGCGAAAACGGATTAAAGGCTATTGATAGTTTAAAGATGTGGTCCGGAGATTATAATTTATCATCCATAGAGGCTACTGTTTATAATAGATGGATCTACTACTTATTGGAGAATACTTTTGAAGATGAATTGGATGAGGAGTTGTTCAATCAATTTTTAAGTACTCATTTTATGAAAAGGCTGATTGCTCCTTTATCCAAAGATGAAAATTCTGTGTGGTGGGATAATGTAAACACTACCAACGTATCTGAGAATATGAAAGATATTGTGAATCTATCTTTTATGGAGGCAATTGCTTCTTTAGAAAAGGATTTTGGTAATAACGTAAATCAATGGCGCTGGGAACGTGTACATTCCATTGAACACGGGCATCCAATTGGTCAAATAGCGGCTTTACGATCTTTTTTCAATGTGGGACCTTTTCCAATACATGGTTCTAGGGAGGTAATAAATAACTTGGCCTTTGCTTATGATGATACTGGTTTTTATAAGACGACATCAGGACCCTCAACAAGAAGGGTAATAGATTTTTCAGATGTGGAGAATAGTATAAGCATTTTACCAACAGGGCAATCTGGTAACCCATTAAGCAAACATTATAGGGATCAGGCAGAAATGTATGTTAATGGTGAGTTTCGTAAAATGATGATGAATAAAGAGGAAATTAAAAAAAGCAAAGAAATCCTTACATTTAAGCCAAAGGATTAAAAATGCTTACAAAAGTTTATGGGAGTGCCGTATTTGGAGTTGAGGCCACAACGATTACAGTAGAAGTAAATATTGACAAGGGAATAGGGTATCATTTAGTAGGGCTTCCGGATAATGCCATCAAAGAAAGTAACTATAGAATTGCAGCGGCACTACAAAATAATGGTTATAAAATACCAGGTAAAAAAATCACAATAAATATGGCTCCGGCCGATCTTAGAAAAGAAGGTTCGGCATATGATCTTACCTTGGCCATAGGAATTTTGGCAGCCTCTGGTCAAATAAAATCTGAGGACATAGAAAAGTACATCATCATGGGGGAACTGTCCCTAGATGGTAGCCTTCAGCCTATTAAAGGAGCATTGCCAATTGCAATAAAAGCACAGGAAGAAGGTTTTGCTGGTTTTATTCTGCCAACGGAAAATGCAAAAGAGGCTGCTATTGTTGGAGATTTAAAAGTCTATGGGGTAGATAATATTAAACAAGTTTTGGAATTTTTTGATCAAGGCATTTCGCTTGAGCAGACTATAATAGATACTAGAGAAGAGTTTTATAAAAGCTTAGATTTTCCTGAGTTCGACTTTTCTGATGTTAAGGGGCAAGAAAGTATTAAAAGGTGTATGGAAATTGCAGCTGCTGGTGGGCACAACATTATATTGATAGGACCACCTGGTGCAGGTAAAACCATGTTGGCAAAACGCTTACCTTCAATTCTGCCACCAATGACCTTACACGAAGCATTGGAAACTACCAAAATTCATAGCGTGGTTGGTAAGATCAAGAATATGGGGCTTATGAGCCAAAGACCGTTCAGGAGCCCACATCATACTATATCTGACGTAGCACTGGTAGGAGGCGGAGCTTACCCGCAACCGGGAGAAATTTCACTATCCCATAACGGAGTCTTGTTCCTTGATGAATTACCAGAATTTAAGAGAGGTGTGCTAGAGGTAATGCGCCAACCTTTAGAAGATAGGGAAGTAACTATTTCACGTGCACGCTTTACGGTTACCTACCCAAGTAGTTTTATGTTGGTGGCAAGTATGAACCCAAGTCCTGGTGGGTATTTTAATGATCCAGATGCTCCGGTAACTTCTTCACCTGCAGAAATGCAGCGGTATTTAAGCAAAATATCGGGACCGTTATTAGATCGTATAGATATTCATATTGAGGTAACTCCAGTACCGTTCGAAAAACTATCCGAAGAACGAAAAGGGGAAAGTAGTGTAGATATCAGAAAACGAGTTACAGTGGCTCGCGAAATTCAAACAAAGCGTTTTAATGAGCTGGAGAATGTACATTACAATGCTCAAATGAATACCAAACAAATTCGTGAATATTGTAAACTTGATGATAAATCTAAGGCATTATTGAAAAATGCCATGGAAAGGTTAAACTTATCGGCAAGAGCGTATGATAGGATTTTAAAGGTGGCAAGAACTATAGCCGACTTAGCCGGTGAGCAGGCATTGAACGGAAATCATATTTCAGAGGCCATTCAATACCGTTCACTCGACAGAGAGGGTTGGTTGGGGTAAAATTGTAAATGATAAAAATGTTTAGCTAAGAGTATAGCTCTTCATTATTTATGTCGTCCTTGTTCTTTTTTGGTGCAGTAAAAATATCCCTAAGGATATAACTTGTTACAATGGTAAGACCTAAGGTCAGCGTTGGTATCGAGTATTCCCAGTTTAGTAAGTGCATAAGACCACCGCATATAAGGGTTAACACGCCAATAACCATTACAAAATTCCAAATGATTTCTGTTATGCTATTTTTTGCGTCACCTTCTTTTGACATAAAATACGACGTGCCCTCCATGGCGAACCAAGCAATAAATGTAAAAGCTGTGCCAATTTGAAAAAATAGGGTATGGGTAAAATCTAAAATCGTTAAAAGACCGTTTGTTGTCCAAAAAAGAACTAAGGCCATTTTAATTAGATCCACTGACTTTTTTTCTTCCTTTTTAAAAAAGCGAAGGGCGTAAAGTATTAGAATGGCAGCAAAGGAAATAAATATTATTCCTTTTGAAAAGGGCCAGTGAAGTATGCGCATTACCATACCGATCAATAGGGAGGCTATTGCCGCCCTGATCGGATTTTTATATGCTTTTTTAGAATTTTCCATATTCCGTTTTTTTAATTGATCACTTTGATGTTGGCTTTTAGACCTTCCATTATTCCAATGATATTGTTTACGGTCTCACTTAGATAATACCTTACAACAATATGGGGAATTCTAATGGTTGTAAATCCATTTTTAAAGGAGTGCATTGCTTCTTCTAAATTGTTGATAGCTTCATGTTCGGTCAGCTTATCATATTCAGAATCAATTTCAATATTTAGTTTTACACGTGAGATGGCTATATCTATAGATTTTTTACCGTCCCACCATTCTAACATAGAGTTTACACCAGCTTCTTTTAAAGCATAATAAAGTTGTATGGCCTCTAAAGGTGTATTGTGTTTGTTGATTAGTAATTTAATACGTTCATGGTGCTTTGAGCAAAGCTCTACACCTGCGCTCTCCATGGCATTTTTATGATCTAAGTAACCAAGTTCTTTTTTACATTCTAAGCAAATCATTAATAGGTTAAGTTTAAGGTTTGGGGATAGCTATAACCCTGTTATTTTAGGATTATTATGTAAACTCGATGAAAGGCGCCCAAGTTTTAGACGAACTGCAATTTTTTAGATTAACGGTATTTTAAAATGTTAAAATTGTGGTGAAAATGATTTTAAGTATGGTGAGCAAAGTCAATTTTACCAATTATATTTACAGGAATGAAAAATTGACATATGTTTAAAAAATTAGGTCCAGGGGTTCTGGTAGCGGCTGCTTTTATTGGTCCAGGTACAGTTACGGCTTGTACCTTGGCAGGGGTAGATTTTGGTTTTAATTTGCTGTGGGCTATGCTGTTATCTATAATAGCAACCTTTATTTTGCAAGAAATGTCTGCCCGCTTAGGTATTGTAACTCAAAAAGGTTTGGCAGATGTCATTAAGCAAGAACTCCATAATCCAATTATTAGAAATAGTGTCATTGCCTTAATATTTTCAGCAATTATTATAGGTAATGCATCATATGAAGCAGGTAATATTGGGGGTGCAACTTTAGGAATGGAAGCCTTGTTTGGTACTAACTATAGTAGTTTATACCCTTTTGTTCTTGGTGGATTGGCTTTTGTACTATTGTATTTAGGTAGTTATAAAGCCCTGGAAAAAGTATTTATAGTGCTGGTATTGATCATGAGTTTATCATTTGTAATGACCGCAATTTTGACTAAGCCCAATATGTGGGAGCTGTTAAAAGGCTTATTGGTGCCTTCCGTTCCTAAAAACGGTATTCTTACCATCATTGCATTGGTCGGTACTACTGTTGTACCGTATAATCTTTTTTTACATGCAGCTCTGGTCAGTGAAAAATGGAAATCAAAAGATGATCTCAATTTAGCTAAAAGAGATACTATGGTCTCTATTATATTGGGCGGTCTTGTTTCAATTAGTATTATAATATCTGCCTCGGCCATTAATTCTTTAGAGGTTAATAACGTTATGGGTATGGCTAAAGCACTTGAGCCTTTATACGGTTCTGCTGCTTTGTATTTTTTAGGTATAGGTATGTTTGCTGCAGGTATTACTTCATCAATAACCGCACCTTTGGCTGCCGCATATGTTGCTAATAGTTGCTTTGGATGGAACGCTGGTCTTAAGGATTTTAAATTTAGAATGATTTGGATGGTGATTTTATACCTTGGAGTTTTCTTTCTATCTTTTGGAATTAAGCCCATTGAGATTATAAAATTTGCACAAATTACGAACGGACTTTTATTACCCATCATTGCAGTGTTTTTGTTGTGGGTAGTGAACAGAGTTGGTGTAATGGGGAAATATAAAAACACCTGGTCGCAAAATGTGTTTGGCTTACTTATTATTCTTCTTTCTGTTGTATTGGGTGCAAAAAGTATTTTAACGGTAATAGGTATAATGTAATATGAACAATACCATAGATATTAACTGTGATGTTGGTGAAGGTGTAGGTAATGAAAGTGAATTGTTTCCCCTTATTAGTTCTTGTAATATTTCTTGTGGAGCTCATGCGGGTTCTATAGATACCATTAAAAAGTGTCTAGATTTGTCTAAATCATATAACGTTAAGGTAGGTGCGCATCCTTCATATCCCGATAGAAAGAATTTTGGTCGTGTTTCATTGCAAATTTCAAGGGCAGATTTAATTGTAAGTATCAGATCTCAAATGGAGGTATTCAATAACGCCCGGGAACAGGTTGGTGTTGATTTGCATCACATAAAACCACACGGAGCTTTATATAATGATATAGCTAAAAATGAAACCTTGGCTGAAATTTTTTTAGAGGCTATTGCCGCTTTTAGGAACTCAACCTTTTTATATGTTCCTTACAATAGTGTGATTCAAAGGTTGGCTGAAAAAAATGGGTTTAGGGTGTTAATAGAAGCCTTTGCTGATAGAAATTATAATGATGATTTGAGCCTAGTAGCGAGGAAAGAAAAAAACGCCCTGTTGAATAATGGGGAAGAAGTACTGGCTCATATTCTATATATGCACAAAAATAAGAAAGTGAAAACTGTTTCAGGTAAAAGCTTGCCTATGTATGCAGATACCTTTTGTATTCATGGTGACACACCTTCTGCATTACAAATTTTAACGTATATTACAGAGCATTTATCAGAACATAATCTATAAGTAAAGCCGTGAATTCCCCTAAAATCGATATAAAACCTTTTGGTAAACATTCTTTATTAATTGAATGGCCAAATGAAGTTAGTGAGCTCATACTTGAAAAAATACTACAATTTCAAACATTTCTTAATAGTGAGGCTTTAAAGGAGATGGACTGGGAATTGGTGCCAGCTTACAATTCACTTTTGATATTGAATAGAAAGAAGGAAATAGACTTTGAAAAAATGTCTGTGGATATACACAATTGGTACGCCAATTTGAAGGAATCTGTTAAACCGGATAGATTTTTATGGAGACTGCCTGTAACCTACGATCTTGAGTTTGGTTTAGACTTGGAAGACGTTGCAGGGCAATTAAATAAAACCAAACGTGAAATAATAGACTTGCATACTGGTAGTACTTATACGGTATACGGTATTGGGTTTTTGCCTGGCTTCATGTATTTGGGAGGAATAAATAGTGAGCTTGAGCTACCCCGAAAGGCTATACCAAGACCAAAAGTTATTAAAGGAGCAGTTGGAGTTGCAGGTAAACAAGCTGGCATTTATCCGCAAGAATCACCAGGTGGGTGGAATATTATTGGTAATTGTCCAGTGCCAATTTTTGATGCATCAAAAGATAACCCATGTTTTGTGAGCGTTGGGGATAAAGTTGAATTTTTTGAGATATCCAAGGCAGAACATGAGCTTCATAAAATAGAAGTAGAGGTGGGTATTTATAAACCTGAAAAAATTAAATTGGATGCTTAAAGTTTTAAAAGCGGGTTTTTATACAACCATACAAGACTCAGGTAGATTTGGCTTAAGGGATAAGGGTGTGCCAGTGTCTGGTATAATGGATGATATGTCTGTGTTTAAGATAAATTCTTTATTGGAGAATAAAGCATCTGCAGCAGTGTTGGAAATTACGATGACAGGACCAACCCTTATTTTTGAAGAAGATACCTATATGGTTATCGGTGGTGCAGAAATGTCCGCCACTCTTAATAATTTGCCCATAAAAAATTATAAAGTCTACCAGATAGCTGTAGGGGATATTCTATCCTTTGGAAAACTGGAAAAAGGTTTTAGGTCTTATTTGGGAGTAAAGGAAGGTTTTTCTGTTAAAGAAGTTTTAGGTAGTAGATCGTTTTATAAGCCCCTTACAAAGTTCGCTAGATTAATAGATAATGACATTGTTCCTTTTAATGCCCAACAGTTGTTTGAGCCAAAAATATCAGAGATAAAAGTTGATTGCTTTTTGGATGTTGATGTTTTAGAAGTCACTAAAGGACCCGAGTTTGATATTTTGAACGATAGACAATTGGAAGAAATTTTTTCTAAAACCTTTACAGTGGCCCATGAGAACAATAGAATGGCTTATCAGTTAACAGAAACAATTACTCCACATGCTATATCCATGTTAACTTCTGCTACATTACCTGGTACGGTTCAGTTAACTCCTGCGGGTAAATTGATCGTGTTAATGAAAGATGGTCAAACAACGGGTGGTTATCCTAGAGTTATTCAGTTAACAGATAGATCTATTTGTATATTGGCACAAAAGAAAGGTGGAGATCGTATTAGTATTAAATTAGTTTAATTTAATACTTTTCATGCCTTTTTTGTTAAGCAGGTATTTATTGAAGTATTTTTTATTACTATTGTAATATGAATTTATTGAAATCAATTTTTGAAGTAGTCATCGTCATTCCTAAACAGGGATGATATAGCTTTTCATAATTTTAGAAAACCTGTATCAGATTTATTTGATGCAGGTTTTTTTTTGTGGTTTACTATGAATATGGAACAGTTTTAAAGTATTGAATATGATATATAATGATTGTTTAAATGCTTGATTATAAATTGTTTAAGTGGTTTTTTGTTAAAATGAATTTGTATTGACCATTATTGTTAAAAACTGAAATTTTTATAAACTTTTATCTTTGGTTTAACGGTATTAGAAAATCAAGATAAGCATACGAGATTTATATTATGGAATTAAATAAATACAGTAAAAACGTTACTCAAGATCCAACACAACCAGCAGCACAAGCAATGCTATATGCAATAGGTTTTAAAGATGAGGATTTTAATAAGCCATTAGTTGGTATTGCAAGTACAGGTTATGAAGGTAACCCTTGTAATATGCACTTAAATGATTTGGCAAAGTTGGTTAAAGAGGGAGTTAACTCTAAAGAAACTGTAGGTTTAATTTTTAATACTATTGGTGTTAGTGATGGTATTTCTATGGGTACACCAGGAATGCGTTTTTCATTACCGTCAAGGGATATTATCGCAGATTCTATGGAAACCGTTGTACAAGGCATGTCTTATGATGCATTGGTAACGGTTGTAGGTTGTGATAAGAACATGCCAGGTGCATTAATGGCAATGTTACGTTTAAACCGTCCTGCAATTTTAGTGTATGGGGGTACAATAGCATCTGGATGTCATGAGGATAGAAAGTTGGATATCGTTTCTGCGTTCGAGGCATGGGGAGAGAAAGTAGCTGGTACCATGGACGAGAAAAATTATAAATCCATCATTAAAAAATCCATACCGGGAGCTGGTGCTTGTGGTGGTATGTATACGGCAAATACAATGGCTTCCGCTATAGAAGCGCTAGGAATGTCTATGCCATATAATTCTTCTAACCCTGCAATCAGCAACAATAAAGAAGAAGAGTGTATTGCGGCAGGAAAACAAATGCGAATTCTCATTGAAAAAGATATTAAACCTCTGGATATTGTTACCCGTAAGTCATTGGAGAATGCTATACGTCTAGTAACCATAATGGGAGGTTCTACCAATGCAGTTTTACATTTCTTGGCTATTGCAAGAGCTGCAGACATAGATTTTACGCTAAAAGATTTTCAGCATATTAGTGATACTACACCATTTATTGCAGATTTAAAACCTAGTGGTAAGTATTTAATGGAAGATGTTCATAGAATAGGTGGTATACCAGCTGTATTAAAGTACTTATTGAAAAATGGTCTTTTACATGGAGATTGTTTAACGGTAACAGGAATGACTTTAGCGGAAAATTTAGAAAGTGTTCCAGATTTGGAAGAAGGTCAGGATGTTATTATGCCTTTAGATAAACCAATTAAAGCAACAGGGCATTTAAGAATGTTATATGGTAATTTGGCAGAGAATGGTTCTGTAGCAAAAATTACAGGAAAAGAAGGTTTGTTGTTTAAAGGAACTGCAAAAGTATTTAATAGTGAGTATGATGCCAATGATGCTATACGCGGAGGTAAAGTGGAAAAAGGGAATGTAGTCGTCATTAGATATGAAGGTCCTAAAGGAGGTCCAGGAATGCCTGAAATGTTAAAACCTACAGCAGCCATTATGGGTGCAGGCTTAGGTAAAGATGTGGCCTTAATTACAGACGGTCGTTTCTCAGGAGGTACACACGGTTTTGTAGTAGGGCATATTTCGCCAGAAGCACAAGAAGGTGGTACTATTGCCTTAGTTAAGGATGGAGATACAATTACGATAGACGCAGAAACAAATTCTATTAATTTAGAAGTGTCGGCTGAGGAATTGGCAAAGCGTAAAGAAGCATGGGTAGAGCCAGCTTTAAAGTTTAAAAAAGGAGTATTATACAAATATGCTCGTTCCGTATCCTCTGCTGCACAAGGTTGTGTAACCGATGAGTTTTAAAAAAAATATTGGCTAGAATTTAATGAGTTCTAGTAAGTACGTAATATCGGGTAATTGTGGCTGTAATGCGCATACTTGAATTTGATTATTAATTATGGAAACAGTAAAAGAGAAGAAAAAAGGTACAGGTTCCAAGAATACCATTAGAGTTTCTGGGGCAGAGGCAATAATCCATTGTTTATTAGCAGAAGGTGTTGAAACAATGTATGGTTACCCTGGTGGGGCTATTATGCCCGTCTATGATGAGTTATATAAATTTCAAGATAAGCTCGATCATATTTTAACAAGACATGAGCAAGGTGCTACACACGCTGCTCAAGGTTATGCTCGTGTTTCCGGTAAAGTAGGTGTTGCTATTGCCACCTCTGGTCCTGGAGCAACTAATTTGGTTACCGGTCTTGCAGATGCGCAGATAGATTCTACACCAATGGTATGTATCACTGGTCAGGTAACAAGACATTTATTGGGTACCGATGCTTTTCAAGAAACTGATATTATAGGTATTTCTACCCCTGTAACTAAATGGAACTATCAGGTGACCGAAGCTTCTGAAATTCCAGAAGTTATGGCTAAGGCTTTTTATATTGCCAAATCTGGCAGACCCGGTCCGGTTTTAGTAGATATTACAAAAAATGCTCAAATAGATGAGCTGGACTTCTCCTATGAGAAATGTGTTGGAGTAAGAAGTTATAAGCCAGTACCTAAGCCAAAAATGAGTGCAATTGAGGCAGCGGCAGAATTAATAAACAATGCTAAAAAACCATTTATAGTATGGGGGCAAGGTGTTATTCTTGGTAAAGCGGAAAACGAGTTGAAAACCTTGGTTGAGAAAACAGGGATTCCTGCCGCTTGGACCATTATGGGTGCCTCTGCATTAGATACTGCACATCCATTAAATGTGGGTATGGTTGGTATGCACGGTAATTATGGACCTAATTTACTGACCAATGAGTGCGATTTGTTAATTGCCATTGGTATGCGTTTTGACGATCGTGTAACGGGTAGATTAGAAGATTACGCCAAACAAGCAAAAGTTATTCACTTTGAAATTGATCCTGCAGAGGTAAACAAAAATGTACATGCAGATGTTGCAGTGTTGGGTAACTCAAAAGAGACTTTAGGCTTGATTTTGCCATTGCTTAATGAAAATAAGCATGAGGCTTGGCATAATATGTTTAAGGAGAAATACAAAATTGAGTTCGATACCATTATAAAAAATGACATTCATCCTACCAAAGAAGGGTTGACTATGGGTGAAGTTATAGAGGAAATTAATTTAGCTTCAAATAATAAGGCGGTGATAGTATCAGACGTAGGTCAGCATCAAATGATTGCGTGTAGATATGCTAAGTTTTCACAGTCTAAAAGTAATATTACTTCTGGTGGATTAGGTACCATGGGCTTTGCTTTACCGGCTGCAATTGGAGCTAAAATGGGTGCTATGGATAGGGAAGTAGTAGCTATTATTGGTGATGGTGGTTATCAAATGACCATTCAAGAATTAGGTGTTATATTTCAGCATAACCTTCCAGTTAAGATTGTAGTGCTTAATAATGAGCACTTAGGTATGGTACGTCAATGGCAAGAGTTATTTTTTGATAAGAGATATGCATCTACCGTAATGGTAAATCCAGATTTCGTTAAAATAGCCGAAGGATATAGTATTGAGGCAAAGCGCATATCTGAACGTATAGATTTAAAATCTACGATACAGGAAATGATGGCTTCGGATAAACCATACTTTTTAGAGGTAAAGGTAGAGCAAGAAGATAATGTTTTTCCAATGATTCCTTCTGGAGCTTCTGTGTCTGAAGTGCGTTTAAAGTAAATTAGAACAATCAATAACCTCATGAACGATAGCATCATACTTGATATTCCAAAAGTACATAGCTCTATTGTGCGTAAATCTGAAGAAATTGGATTTACAATGCCTTCTGATCTATATATAGGAAGTTTTCTTAAGACCTTGATTGCTTCAAAACCTAATGGTAGATTTTTAGAAATAGGAACTGGTATTGGGTTAAGCCTTTCTTGGATGATTGACGGTATGGATACTGATTCTTTTTTGATTTCTATAGATAATGATCAACAGTTGACAACCATTGCCGAAAATTACTTTGGTGATGACCAGAGAGTTGAACTTATTTGTGAAAATGGGACAGAGTGGATAAAAGGTTACACCGGTGAAAAATTCGATTTAATTTTTGCCGATGCCTGGCCAGGAAAGTATAGTGAGATAGATGAGGTTCTGGATTTGATCAAGGTTGGCGGGTTTTATATCGTGGATGATATGACCAAACAACCTAACTGGCCAGAAGGGCATGAGGAGAATGTAAAGTCATTGGTTGCGTATTTGGAGAAACGCGAAGACTTGACATTGACCAAATTAAATTGGTCAACAGGTGTAATAATGGCTGTAAAAAATTAGTAAAGATTAATAATAACAATACCATAAAATCCTTTTTTAAGGAGTAGGTAATGAAAGCTTATGGAAAATAAATGGTTTACAATCTCAGTATACTCAGAGAATAACGTTGGGTTGTTAAATAGAATATCGGGTATATTCTTAAAGAGACATATTAATATTGAGAGCTTAAATGTATCTAAATCGGAAATTGACGATGTTTCTAAATTTACTATTGTAGCACATACAACAGAAAAATGGGTTCACAATATTGTTGGACAGATCGAAAAACAAATCGAAGTTATTAAGGCGTATTATCATACGGATGACGAGACTATTTATCAGGAGTCTGCATTGTTCAAAATAGCATCGGGACTGTTGTTTGACGAGCGTCAAATTCAAAATATTATTAAGGATAATAATGCACAGATTGTCACGGTTTCAAGAGATTTCTTTGTCATTGCAAAAAGCGGGAGAAGAAATGAAATTGATCAAATGCATGACCAACTAAAACCATATGGCATTATGCAATTTGTACGCTCTGGGCGTATTTCAGTGACAAAAGATGAAATGAAGATTTCCGCTTTGCTAAAAGAGTTTAAATAAAAGAATTATAACATAAATCAAATAAAGTAAATATAAAATGGCCAATTATTTTAATACGCTATCATTAAGAGATCAGTTAACGCAACTTGGAAAATGTCGCTTCATGGATTCGTCTGAGTTCGCTGATGGTGTAAATGCTTTAAAAGGCAAAAAAATTGTTATCGTAGGTTGTGGTGCTCAGGGGCTTAACCAAGGGTTGAACATGAGAGATTCTGGTTTGGATATTGCTTATACACTACGTGATGCTGCAATAAAAGAGAAAAGACAATCTTTTATCAATGCAACTGAGAACGGTTTTACGGTAGGTACATATGAAGAATTGATTCCTACTGCTGACGTCGTTATAAACCTTACACCAGATAAGCAGCATACAGCTGTAGTAGGTGCGGTTATGCCATTAATGAAAAAAGGAGCTACCCTTTCTTATTCTCATGGTTTCAATATCGTGGAAGAAGGTACTCAAGTTCGTAAAGATTTAACCGTAATCATGGTAGCGCCAAAAAGTCCTGGTTCTGAAGTAAGGGAAGAGTATAAGAGAGGATTCGGTGTACCAACATTAATTGCGGTTCATCCAGAAAATGATCCGGAAGGTAAAGGTTTGGCACAGGCAAAAGCTTATGCTGCGGGTACTGGTGGACATAGAGCCGGTGTTCTGGAGTCTTCTTTTGTTGCTGAGGTAAAATCAGATTTAATGGGTGAGCAAACTATTCTTTGTGGTCTGCTACAAACTGGTTCTATACTTTGTTTTGATAAAATGGTTGAGAAAGGTATTGATGCCGGTTATGCATCTAAATTGATACAATTCGGTTGGGAAACTATTACCGAAGGTATGAAGTACGGCGGTATTACCCATATGATGGACCGTCTTTCAAATCCTGCTAAGATTAAGGCTTTTGAACTTTCAGAAGAATTGAAGGATATTATGCGTCCATTGTTCCAAAAACATATGGATGATATTATGACCGGTCATTTCTCTAAAACTATGATGGAAGACTGGGCAAATGATGATAAGAATTTATTGACTTGGAGAGCTGCAACTGGTGAAACTGCTTTTGAAAAAACTCCTGCAGGTAGTCAAGAGATTACAGAACAAGAATTTTATGATAACGGTGTACTAATGGTTGCTATGGTAAGAGCAGGTGTAGAGCTGGCTTTTGAGGCAATGACAGAGTCTGGTATTATTGCTGAGTCTGCTTATTATGAGTCTTTACATGAAACGCCATTAATTGCAAATACTATTGCACGTAAGAAATTGTTCGAGATGAACCGTGTTATTTCAGATACTGCAGAATATGGTTGTTACTTGTTCGATCATGCTTGTAAGCCATTGTTGACTGACTTTATGAAGAATATAGATACTGATGTTATCGGTAAAAATTTCTCTGCGGATATAGATAATGATGTAGATAACGCCCAATTGATTGCAGTGAACAAAGCATTGCGTGAGCATCCGGTAGAAATAGTTGGAGCACGTTTGCGTGAGTCTATGACAGCAATGAAGCCTATAGTTTAGGTATCAATAACTTAAGGTAATCTTACTGATTGTCCGGTTGGGTATGTTCAAATCTGCAAGCACTTTTGCTCTTGCAGATTTAATGGGCACTACTTAAGCGGACAATTTCGGTTTTATGCATTAATGATAAATTATTAATAGCAAAGAAAAAAATATGAAAGGGAACAAACCGGAGTATTTTCCAGTTTTAGAAGATGTTTTACAAGCGGCACAGATTATTTCTGAAATTTCAGAAATTACACCGTTAACAGATAGTATTAGATTGTCTAAAGAGTTTAATTGTCAAATTCGTTTAAAACGAGAAGATCTACAAAGGGTAAGGTCGTATAAAATTAGAGGAGCTTTTAATAAAATTAGTTCGTTAACAGAGGAAGAAAGGGGTAAAGGGGTTATATGTGCCAGTGCTGGCAATCATGCCCAAGGTGTAGCTTTTGCTTGTTGTCATTTAAAGATCAAGGGTACCATTTACATGCCATCGGTTACACCCAAACAAAAGGTGGAACAAACCAAACTTTTTGGTGGTGAATGGGTAGAAATAGTGTTGCAAGGTGATACGTTTGACGATTCATCATTGGCAGCTAAAATACATGGTGATCAAACCGGTAAAATATTTGTCCATCCTTTTGATGACCCTAAGATTATTGAAGGTCAGGCTACTGTTGGTTTAGAACTTATAGAGCAGGCAAAAAAGCCAATTGATTACCTGTTCGTATGTATAGGTGGTGGTGGATTGGCATCTGGTCTTATTAGTGTATTTAGTCAACTATCTCCTAATACCAAAATTATAGGGGTAGAACCCAAAGGGGCTCCTTCTATGAAATCGGCAATCGATTCTGGTGCAGTGATTACCGTAGATAATATTGATAAATTTATTGATGGGGCTGCTGTTAAAAGGGTTGGTGACCTCACATTTCCTATCTGTAATTATTATTTGGATGATATGATTACGGTTGATGAAGGTAAAGTTTGTCAGACTATTTTAGATCTGTATAATAGAGATGCTATTGTAGTAGAGCCTGCGGGGGCATTATCTATTGCCGCGTTGGTAAAATACAAAGAAGAAATAGTTGGCAAGAATGTGGTTTGCATTATTGGGGGTAGTAATAATGATATTACGAGAACAGCGGAGATTAAGGAGAGAGCCTTATTATATGCCAAGTTGAAGCATTATTTTATTATTAGATTTCCTCAAAGACCGGGAGCTTTAAAAGAATTTGTGGTAGATATTTTAGGGGAAACTGATGATATTACCCATTTTGAATACTCTAAAAAATCCAGCAGGGAGAATGCACCGGCAGTCGTAGGTATAGAATTAAAGCACCCAGATGATTTACAACCATTGATCGAGCGTATGAAAAATAACAATTTCTATGGCGATTATATAAATGATAAACCGGATTTGTTTGAGTATTTGGTTTAAACTACTTTTAATATGTTAGATTCGGTTTTCTGTAATTTTGGAGTGCCGTTTTATAATACATTTATCAATCATAGTGCAAAATATAAAAAGAAATGAGCGATATTAAAATTCCAGAAGAATTTCAAATTACATCAACTATAGATCAAAAACAATATTTGGTCAACGGAGAACTAAAAGAATGGAAAGGAGATACCACAAATGTATACTCTACAATCTCTTCAACTAAAGAATATAAGCCAACATTATTGGGCAGTATTCCAGACCTGCAAGAAGCGGAAGCGCTCGAAGCTTTAGACGGAGCTTTAAAGGCGTATGACAAAGGTCAAGGGGTTTGGCCCACCATGCATGTAAAAGATCGTATTGAATGTATGGAGGTTTTCGTTTCAAAGATGAAAACGAAAAGAGAAGAGGTAGTAAAACTTTTAATGTGGGAAATTGGTAAATCATTGCCAGATTCTCAAAAAGAGTTTGATAGAACGGTAGAGTATATTGAAGATACCATTGAAGATTATAAACAGTTAGATAGAGACGCAGCAAAGTTTACAAAGCATGATGGCGTGTATGCCCATATTAAGAGAGGACCTTTAGGGGTTGTTTTATGTTTGGGGCCTTATAATTATCCATTGAACGAAACATTTGCATTACTTATTCCTGCAATTATAATGGGCAATACCACCATTTTCAAACCTGCTAAACACGGTGTTCTGTTGATAACACCACTTTTAGAGGCTTTTCAAACAAGCTTTCCTAAAGGAGTAGTAAATGTATTGTTCGGTCGTGGTAGAACGGTTGCCGCGCCCATTATGCAAACCGGTAAGGTAGATGTACTAGCATTAATTGGTAATAGTAAATCTGCCAATGCTTTACAGGATCAGCATCCAAAAAGCAATAGATTACGATTAGTTCTTGGGTTAGAAGCAAAAAATCCTGCTATTATATTACCTGACGCTGATTTGGACCTAACTATTAATGAATGTTTAGCCGGAACATTGTCATTTAATGGGCAGCGTTGTACCGCTTTAAAAGTGGTTTATGTTCATGAAGATATCAGGGCAGATTTCAATAAAAACTTTGCAAAGAAAGTAGACGAGCTAAAGTTCGGAAATCCTTGGGAAGATGGTGTCAAACTTACTCCCTTGCCTGAACCTGATAAAGCAGCTTACATACAAGGACTTATTGATGATGCGCTTTCTAAAGGTGCTAAGATCATTAATAAAAAAGGCGGTCAACATTTTGATAATTACATTTGGCCAGCGGTGCTATATCCTGTGACCAAAGAAATGCGTGTATATCAAGAAGAGCAATTTGGTCCTATTATTCCTATAGTACCTTTTACGGATATTGAAGAACCTTTAGATGATATGGCAGAAAGTAATTATGGTCAACAAGTAAGCTTGTTCGGTAAAGATGTGTATGCACTTTCACCGCTGATAGATACCTTGGTGAACTTGGTATGTCGTGTCAACTTGAACAGCTCTTGCCAAAGGGGACCAGATGTTTATCCGTTTACCGGAAGAAAAGACTCGGCCCAGGCAACTTTAAGTGTGCATGATGCCTTACGCTCATTTTCAATAAGAACATTCGTTGCATTTAAGGATAACGAATTAAATACCGATATTATTGAAAATTTATTAGAGGCTAAACTGTCCAATTTTGTAAGTACAGACTATATCTTATAAGTTACCTTAATTGATTTATTTTAAGGAAAACCTCTTCTAATTTTTAGGAGAGGTTTCTTTTTTGCATTCTGTGGAAATGGCTTTTGCTCTTTCTAAACCAGAATATGGGTAGTAAGGTGTGGTTTGTTCTTCTGCTTCAAATAATGTGATGGCGCGTTCAATATCTTTACAAAATGGAATTGTTGATTTGCCAAAGAACTTAGCTGCGCCCATGTCCCATTCGGTTTTGCTTAAGACCACTCTTGGATTGTTTGGTGCAATACTTAAAGCTTTTTGATAAATTGCTGCATTCTCTCCAGACAAGGTCATGCCATACTTAGCACCGTCAAAAGCTATATATGCTGTATTTAAGAGCGCATAGGATATCATGATTTCTGGATTGTTTTCCGAAATTGCCGATGCTGTATCTAAAAACTCCTTAGCCCTTGTGAGTTTTGTGGTCAATACCGTTTCATCTTTTAGCCCAAAGCTACTTACAATTTCAATTAAACCTGCATAATATGGTGGCAACCAATTATCGGTTTCTGCAGCTGAAATTCTTTCAAAAAGTTGAGATGCTTCGGTATTCTTTTGTTGGTCCCATAAAGCAAAAGCTTTGTTCATACCTTTTTCGTATGACGTTTGTGCGGTAATGTTCATTGTGAAAATAAAGGTGATGACTAGTAGTAAGGTTCTCATGGTATAATTTTTATATGTTATTTATTGTTTTCAAATATCTTTCTATTTAAATGTTATTAATAAAATAGATGACCCAGTTGTAGGTTATGGGTATTGAGTTGTAAGTATTAAAGGTTGTCTAGCTGGTTGTAATTTTTATTTTTACTGATTGTCCAGAAGAAACCAATGAAAAAGAAGCGGTCTGCGGCGGGTGTAATTGTTCTTCGGTCGAATATACCATCAGTATTTGGCTGATCCGCATATTGGTAACCATTTATGTTTTTTGTTCCCAGTACATTACTAACGGATAAGTACAATATTTTCTGCGGACTTATCAAATAGGCGTAGTTGAAGTTTAGTGAGTTGAAACTTTTGGCTTGTTCCGTTAAAAAACGGCCTGTGCTTGGGTCTGTATAACTACGACCGGATGCATAGTTGTAGCTGAATCCGATCTGACTTTTCCAATCCTCAACCCATCGTTTTACCACTAATGATGCATTATGCTTGCTGGCAAAATCTGGTGTAGCTTTGGTTGGGTAATTTCGATAATTTCTTTTCGTATCTAAATAAGAATAAGACATCCAATATTCTGTATTTTTTAATGTTTTGTTGTCTCTCCAGAAAATGTCCAATCCTTTTGCAAAACCATTGCCAGTATTATCGTAGGTAGAAGTGGACAGTGTAAAAGCTGTATTGTATTTGACTAAATTATTATAGTCTTTATAATATGCTTCGGCTCTAAAAATCTGTTTGTTTTTTACAAATTGATAGTTGGCAATATAATGTGTGGTTTTTTCAGCCGTAAAATCGGTATTGAACTTTAGGTACTCATTTCTAGGGTTTTGAAAGAACTCTCCGTATGCCAGAGAAAATTGTGCATTTTGCCCAGCTTTATAGGCTAGAGAGAGTCTTGGAGATAGATTAAATTCTTGTAATAATTGTGAATATTCACCTCTAAGACCCACTTTTGTCGCTAGATTTTTTGAGAAGAAAATATCTGCCTCGGCAAAGCCGCCTAAAAGGTTGTTGTTAAATTTGTATTCATTTTCAATAGTATTCGCACTGTAATCTTCTTTGAAGTCGGTTATAAAATATTCAGCACCAAAGTTTAATTTGTAACTACTGGAAAAGTATTTCTTCAGTGCTAATTTAAAATGGGCAGAATTTTCGGTGTCCGTAATATCTGCTGTGTCTAACTTTAATTTCGTTTGATCGCTAGCAAAGCTTATTCCAGTTGAAATACTCCAATCCTTTTCCATAAAATCTTGATAAGAAGTATTTAGATAAAGGTTGTTATTGTTCAACCCAAATCTAACACCATTAACTTCATTGATGTCTTCTTGTGTTAAGTCAAAGTCAACAGCGCTGTAGGCACCATATACTTTTAGAAGTCCGTCATTATTGAATTTATATCTGTATACTGCTTCGCCTCCAAAAGATGCTACAGGTTTATGCCATTCATTGTTATCTGGATATAATTCCTGATACGGTGCAAGATTTATATAATTGGCATTGACGCTTAGCGAACTTTTATCCCATATTTGGGTATTTCCAAGTCCTAGGCCAACCGTCATTATTGAAATATCCGTTTTTTCTTCTTGTGGTTCGTTTACACTGTTCAATAGTAAAACACTTGATAGTGCTTGACCGTATTCTGCGGAATAACCTCCCGTTGAGAAGGTAATTCCTTTAAATAAGAAAGGAGATAACCGGCCCCTTGACGGTATGTTGTTTGCCGAAGGAGAATACGGAGTAAACACACGCATACCATCAACGAATATTTGAGTTTCCTCTGCATCGCCACCTCTAACGAATAATCTGCCATCCTCGGCAACATTAGAAGTACCGGGTAATGTCTGTAATGCGCCTACAAAGTCTCCTAAGGCTCCTGCTGTGGTTACAATATCAAGTGGTTTTAAAGCGGTAACCTTTGCATTGTCGCCTGCATTAAATGTACCGGCGTTAACGGTAACGGCATCCAATGTGTTTACATCATCTCTTAATTTGATGGTGATATTTTGAAAATGATTGATTTTGTCTGATTTTGAATAGGTTTCAAACGAAATGGATGAAGCAATTAAAGTATGTATTCCAGTAGCATCGGTTTCAAAGGAAAATACCCCTTGATCATTGGTTGCAGTACCATCATACGTTCCTTTTAAATATACATTTGCCCCAATAATTGGTAAGCCTTGTTGGTCAATTATCTTACCGGAGATAGTTGATTGCGCGTATGTATGCACGTAGAGTAGTGTAAGTAAAGCAATTAGTAGCGTCTTCATTATTGATTGTATTTTTTGATTGATGCCACAAATATGAATTGTTCGTAATGGTTTGAACAAAATGGTTTTCTCAATTGTAGATTTTCTGTACTGAATTGGGTCAATTTATAATTGTGAGGAATTACGTGGGGTTAATTTTTCACAGAAATATGGTAATTAATTTGAGTTGAAACCGACATATGCGTTCTAACTTTGCCTTTTTAATTGCTTGTGTTATATAGATTGATGCAGAAAGATTTAAAGTTTGAATTATGGAAAAATTAAAAACAAATAAAAAAGCATTATTTGCTTTAGCTATAGGAGGTTTTGGAATAGGGCTTACCGAGTTCGTTATCATGGGAATTTTAACGGAAGTATCTGGTTCTTTAGGAATAACAATTCCACAGGCAGGGCATTTTATTGCTGCTTATGCTTTAGGGGTAGTTGTGGGCGCGCCGTTGTTGACAGGTTTTGGGTCTAAGCTTAGTCCTAAAAAAATGTTGTTCTTGTTAATGATTTGGTTTACGGTTTTTAACACCCTGTCTGGTTTGGCAACTGGGTATACCAGTTTGTTATTTTTAAGATTTTTATCAGGAATACCACATGGTGCCTTTTTTGGTATTGGTGCGGTAGTGGCCACTAAGCTTGCGAAAAAAGGAAAAGGTGCTCAGGCTATTTCCATTATGTTCTCTGGCTTAACCGTAGCCAATGTAATAGGAGTGCCAATTGGTACGTATTTAGGTCAGCAATTTAGTTGGAGTGTTTCTTTTTACCTAGTGGGTCTTGTTGGTTTATTGGCACTTGGCAGTATTTATTTATGGATGCCGCAAATTAAGGTTGAAGAGCGGGAAGAAAAGGTTACGGTGTCCCAAGGTTTAAAAAATAGCGAACTATGGGCATTGATTGCGCTGACCACTATAGGTACAGGCGGATTTTTTGCATGGTACAGTTATGTTGCTCCTTTAATTACGGATGTAGCAGGTCTGCCAAATCATTTTGTTGGTTACGCTATGATGTTGGCCGGTTTGGGTATGGTTGCAGGAAATTTTTTAGGGGCTAAAATGGCAGAGTGGTTTTCTCCTTTAAAAGCGGTTATAATTAGTCTATCGGTAATGTGTGGTATTTTGTTATTGAATATGATGGTAGCGACCAACCCTTATCTGTTAATGGTACTTACTTTTGTAATTGGAGCAATATCATTTACTGTGGCAACGCCTATTCAAATGGCTATCATAAATACCTCTAAGGGTTCAGAAATGCTAGGTTCTTCCATGAACCAAAGTGCTTTTAATATGGGTAATGCATCTGGAGCGTATTTGGCTGGCTTACCAATTGCCTTTGGGTACGGTATTGTGTATTCTAGCTTAGTGGGTGCTATACTTGCTTTTTCTGGTGTAGCAATAGCTGTAGGTATTTTAATCGTAAGAAAAAGAAAGGAAAGTAAATATAGAAAAATGGCTATGGGCTGTTAATTAATTATTGTAATAAAATAGTAAAAAGCAACCTTGTTCAAGGTTGCTTTTTTTTGTTATTCTGTTTGGTTTATGGTTATATCAAAATGCTTGTAATCAATACCTTTTATTGTTAAATTTTTTATTTTGTGCAGTTCATCGGTAATTTTATACATTTTAACGCGTTATAAGGGTCTAAACCTACAATGCTTTGTCACGTACCAAACTATTCTTTGGAACCATAATTATGGTTCTCTTACTTTTTGTTCTAACGGCTTCATCTTTTAAGCCTGAACATTCAGAGGCAATTATTGCAAATCCTAACGCTGTTAAAACGCTTGCGGAGAAAAGGGAAATCAAACTGTATAATATACGGCAGAAAGCTTTGAACAAAGCATTATCGGAATATTTTGATAAGGCTATAAAATCTGGCGATATTGTAGGAGCAGGTGTAAGTATTGTAAATGGCGATTCTGTAATTCTTTCTAATGGATACGGAAAAAGAAGTTATAATGGTAAAGAGTCGGTAGATGCAGAAACATTGTTTAGACTAGGATCAATATCTAAGGGATTTACCGGTATATTGGCTGCAAGTTTGGAGAGTGATGGTAAGCTTCGTTTAGAAGATAAGGTTTCAAGTTATTTGCCCAATTTTCATTTTGGTAGTCAACAGAATACAGAGCGTATAAAACTTTCACATCTTCTTTCGCATACCTCTGGTACGCCATATCATAGTTATACAGATTTGGTTGAGGCTGGGTTATCTATGTCCTCTATAAGTGAAAAATTCAATAATGTGGATCCTATCAGTGAACCTGGTATACAATACAGTTATCAGAATGCCATGTTTTCTGTTTCACAGGAAGTAATGTTGAAAGCCACAGGAAAAGATATAAAGGCCTTATTGACCGATAGATTTTTTGACCCTCTTGGTATGAGTTCGGTTTCTATGGATCATGAGTCTTTAATGAATACAGATAATATTGCATTGCCTCATATTAAGAGGCGTAATGGGTGGAAACAGGTATTGCCTAGGGACAATTATTACAACGCAATTGCTGCAGGTGGTATAAACGCAAATTCATTGGATATGGCCAAGTGGATGCGATTTTTATTGGGACATAATCCAGAAGTGATGTCAAAAGATGAAATGGCACCGGCTTTTAAACCATTTATAGAATTAAAAGGTCATCGTAAATATTATCAAAAGTGGCCTGGTCATGTAAAATCATCGTACGGTTTTGGTTGGAGAATTCATACTTTAAAAGAGAATGAAAGTGGGGCAGAAGAAACCATTTGGCATCATGGTGGGAGTGTAAACAACTATAGAAATGAAATTGCACTTTTTCCTGAATCTGATTTAGGAATCTGTGTATTGATCAATGGACCATCAAAGTTGGTAAAAACCGTAATCCCGGATTTACGGGCAATAGTTAAAAGTATTTATGATAAGGATATTGCTGTTGCAACTAGTATTTAAAATTGAAATAGGAATTTAACTAAAAAGTCCCTTTAATCAGTGATTAAAGGGACTTTTTTATTTAAAAATTGGTCTAGATATTGTTAGCCAACCAATCTCCAACTTCACTGGTTTTATAGCTTTTGCCACCTTCGGATAAATCCTCTGTAACATAACCTTCGGCCAATGACTTATTAACTACTCGTCTAATTTCTTCAGCTTCTTCAGTTAAATCTAAATCTTCAAAAAGCATGGCTGCAGAAAGTACAGTTGCTAAAGGGTTTGCAATGTCCTTACCTGCCGCTTGCGGATAAGAACCATGTATAGGCTCGTATAAAGAGACATCACTACCAACAGATGAAGAAGGCATTAGTCCCATAGATCCTGCAATTACAGATGCTTCGTCTGTTAGAATATCACCAAATAGGTTTGCTGTAATGATTACATCATATCCTTTTGGCCACTGAATTAAACGCATTGCTACGGCATCTATAAACTCATATGTAACCTCTACTTCCGGATAATCTTTTTCCATGGCCTGTACGGTCTCTCTCCAAAGTCTAGATGATTCCAATACGTTGGCCTTGTCTACACAACATAATTTTTTAGAACGTTTCATAGCAAATTCAAAGCCTTTTTTAGCTAATCTTTCTATTTCAAAACGTTGGTAGGTCATGGTGTCAAATGCAGTATTTCCATCATCTTTTCTACCACGTTCCCCAAAATAAACCCCTCCTGTTAATTCTCTTAGAATAATTAAATCCGTTCCTTCTATACGATCTCTTTTCAAAGGAGATTTGTCTATCAATGAAGGAAATGTAAATGTTGGTCTAACGTTAGCAAATAAGCCTAATTTTTGTCTCATTTTCAACAATCCCTGTTCTGGACGAACTTTTGCTGACGGGTCATTGTCAAAACGGGGGTGACCTATAGCACCGAATAAAACAGCATCTGCATTTGCACAAATTTCATGTGTTTCGTCTGGGTAAGGCTCTCCAACGGCATCAATAGCTGCCGCACCGGTAAGCGCTGGCTGCCAAGTGATATGGTGCTCATATTTTTTAGCAATGGCATCACATACCTTTACTGCTTGATCAATAACTTCAGGACCGATACCATCACCGGCCAATAAGGCAATATTTAATTTCATGGTTAATCGCTTTTTCGCTTTTCGCTGTACGCTAAACGTTATACTTTAATCGTATATAGTTTAGGCTATTTATAATTATATCTTATTAATTAAACTATTTAAACTTCTTCTCACTTTATTTACTTTATCATGAATGCTTAAAAACTCTTTATTCATAATATAGTCAAGGTCTTTTGCTAATATTGTAAAATACTCTAATTCACTTGCCGAGCCTTGAGCTATAATTAAAAATCTTTTGAATTCAGCATCAGATTCCCTTCCGCACCCTTCAGCTATATTTGCTGGTATGGATGAAGAAGCTCTTCTCATTTGACTTGTTAATCCAAAATTTTCATCGTTTGGGAAGTTCTTGGTCAATTTATACGTTTCTAAAGTAATTTCATGACCTAATTCCCAAACTGTATATTTTTTATAATCCCTCATTTTTGGCATTTAGCGCTTAACGAACAGCGTCAAGCGCTTTGCGCTATATTATATTCAACATTTTCTCGGTAGCTTTAATAGCACTAACCGTTTGGTCTGAATCCAATCCTCTTGATGTGAATTCTTTTCCGTTCAATTCCCAAGTAATTACTGTTTCGCATAATGCATCAGAAGTACTACCAGGAGGAATTCTTACCGCATAATCCGTTAGTTTAGGTAAGGCAATTTTTTTGGCAATGTACACCTTTTTAAGGGCATTCATAAAAGCATCATACTGTCCGTCTCCTTGAGCATGCGCTTCAATTACTTTTCCATCGATTTCAACAGATAGGGTAGTAGAAGGCATTAATCCCTTGGCGTGTGTAAGTACGTAAGATTTTATAAAAACCTTTTGCTTATAATCTGCAGTATCTAAAACATCGGATATTATAAAAGGAAGGTCATCTTTGGTTACACGTTCTTTCTTGTCTCCTAATTCTATAATTCTGGCAGTAACTTTTTTTAATTCTTCATTATTTAGGGTTAATCCAAGCTCCTGTAGATTTTTCTGTATGTTGGCTTTGCCAGACATTTTTCCTAATGCATATTTGCGCTTTCTACCAAAACGTTCTGGCATTAAGTCACTGAAGTAGAGATTGTTTTTACTGTCTCCATCTGCGTGAATACCAGCGGTTTGGGTAAATACATTATCGCCTACTATAGGTTTATTCGCTGGTATGGTAAAACCTGTAAAAGCAGATACCAGTTTACTTACTTTATATAAAGAGGTTTCATTTACATTAATTTTTACTTCTGGTAAAAAGTCATTGATTACCGCAATGGCACTTGCCATTGGAGCATTACCAGCGCGTTCTCCCATACCATTTACGGTTAGGTGTAGACCATGACAACCGGCTTTTACGGCTTCCATAATATTGGCAACACCTAAATCGTAATCGTTATGCCCATGAAAATCAAAATGTAAATTCGGAAATTTTTGAATGATTTCAGTTAAATAAGCATAGGTTTCTGTGTGCGTAAGAATACCTAATGTATCTGGTAATAAAATCCTTTTTACATTTTGTGTTGAAAGGAATTCTAAAAATTCAAAAACATACTCTTTTGAATTTCGCATTCCATTACTCCAATCCTCTAAATAAATATTATTGATAATGCCTCTTTCTGTGGCTTGTTCAAAAATAGCTGCTATTTCATTGAAGTGTTGCTCAGGGATTTTCTTTAACTGATATTTTAAATGGTTAAGAGAGCCCTTGGTCAACAAATTTTGTGAAACGGCACCAGAAGTTTTCATCCAATCCAAAGAAACCCCACCGTCCACAAAAGTTAGAACCTCTACACGTTCTAAAAAACCATTTTCAGCGGCCCATTCGGTAATTTTTTGAACAGCTTCAAGCTCACCATCGGAAACTCGTGCCGAAGCTACTTCAATACGGTCTACTTTTAGCTCTTCTAAAAGTAGTTTCGCCAAGGTCAATTTTTCCGATGCAGAAAAGGATACGCCTGAGGTCTGTTCACCATCCCTAAGGGTGGTATCCATTATTTCTAACTTTCTTTTTTTCATGTGATCTAATTGCCGTTTCATCTTATATTAGGAAACGGCAAATGGTTAGTTAACGTAAATGATGTTGGTACTTTGAAAATTGAGTTTATAACGGAGTGTTTTCCGCAAATGTCTCAATATCCTTTTTGATGTTCAATAAGTAATCAATATCATCAAAACCGTTCAACATATTGTTTTTCTTGTAATCATTGATGTCAAAAGATTCACTTTCACCTGTAGCCAACAATGTTATTTTTTGCTCAGGAAGATTAATTTCCAATTCTGCAGAAGGGTCTGCCTCCACGGCATCAAAAATTTTCTGTAAAAACTCTGCACTTACCTGTACGGGTAAAACACCGATGTTTAAACAGTTGTTTCTGAAAATATCTGCAAAGAAACTAGAAACTACACATCTAAATCCGTAATCATAAACTGCCCATGCAGCGTGCTCACGGGATGAACCAGAACCAAAGTTTTTTCCACCTACTAAAATTTTTCCACTGAATTTATCTTGGTTTAAAACAAAATCTTCTTTCAGGGTGTTGTCCTGATTGTATCTCCAGTCTCTAAAAAGATTATCACCGAAACCTACACGCTCTGTTGCTTTTAAGAATCTAGCCGGTATTATTTGATCGGTATCTACATTTTCAATTGGCAACGGTACTGCCGTTGATGTCAATATATTGAATTTATCGTATGCCATTTTTTATAGCTTTTTGCCTCTGGTTATTGACCATTGGCCTGTATTATTATCATTGTTTTTTCACTAAAAGCCTTAGGCTAATAGTTAAGGACAAAATTGTTATACTAATTCTGCCATTAATTCCCTTGGGTCTGTTACTTTACCGGTTACGGCAGCCGCAGCAGCAACTAAAGGACTAGCCAACAAAGTTCTTGATCCAGGACCTTGTCTTCCTTCAAAGTTTCTGTTAGATGTACTTACGGCCAGTTTACCAGCAGGTATCTTATCATCGTTCATTGCTAAACAAGCAGAACAACCAGGCTCACGAAGTTCAAAACCGGCTTCGGTTAAAATATCCAATATGCCTTCTTCTTTAATGGCAGTTTCTACTTTGTGAGATCCAGGAACCAACCATGCGGTTACATTATCGGCTTTTTTCTTTCCTTTTACTATTGATGCAAAAGCACGGAAATCTTCTATACGACCATTGGTACAACTTCCAAGGAAAACAAAGTCAATAGGCTTGCCCATCATACTTTCACCTTCATTGAAATCCATATATTTCAATGATTTTTGATATGTTGATGCACCACCTTGAACGGCATTTGCCATAGGTATATCATTTGATATTCCCATTCCCATACCCGGGTTGGTACCGTAGGTAATCATTGGTTCTATTAACGAACCGTCAAAAGTCAATTCTTTATCGAAAATGGCATCTTCATCGGTATACAATGTTTCCCAATAAGCCATTGCCTTATCCCAGTCGGCACCTTTTGGTGTAAACTCACGACCTTTTATATATTCAAACGTTTTTTCATCTGGCGCGATCATACCACCACGGGCACCCATTTCAATACTCAGGTTACACACGGTCATACGACCTTCCATACTCATGTCCCTGAAAATTTCACCTGCATATTCTACAAAGTATCCAGTAGCACCAGAAGTAGTTAATTGAGAGATAATGAATAAGGCAACATCTTTAGGAGTAACACCTTTGCTCATTTTTCCGTTGATATTGATACGCATTCTCTTTGGTTTAGGCTGCATAATACATTGCGTAGCCAATACCATTTCAACTTCAGATGTTCCAATACCAAAGGCAATAGCACCAAATGCACCATGTGTAGAGGTGTGTGAATCTCCACATACTATAGTAGCACCAGGTTGTGTAATACCGTATTCAGGACCAACAACGTGTACAATACCATTTTTTGCGTGACCTAATCCCCAATAAGAAATACCATATTCATTAGCATTTTCCTCTAACATTTTTAATTGGTTCGCAGAAAGTGGATCGGCAACCGGCAAATGTTGGTTTATTGTAGGCGTATTATGGTCAGCCGTTGCAAAAGTTTTCTCCGGATGCATTACAGGAATATTTCTATTCTTAATACCAAGGAAAGCAACAGGACTGGTTACCTCATGTACCATGTGTCTGTCAATGAACAGTACATCTGGACCATCTTGTATTTTATGTACTACGTGGGAATCCCACACTTTGTCAAATAATGTTTTTGTTGCGCTCATATTCTATATAATCTAAGTTCACAAATCTATTAAAACCAAGGGTTTTTTCGAAATTAACACCCTTCTAAATTACGATGTTCAACGATAAAGTTGTTATATTTTAATGAATTCCTAAGTACAATATAAATTTATAAGAGTCACTTGGTTTATTGTTTAAAAATTTAGGAAAACACATATATTCTTTAGAAAAATTCAATTTTTTCCTTCCCATGAACACATTCTTAATTTTTTTGAACATTGTCTAGTTTATGTATAGTAGTTAATTCAATTGTTCTATTGTTTTCTATAAGTATAAATAGCAGTTCAATTTTATATGTGGTAATTTTTGGATGTTCTTTTAAGGTCTGTTTTTGATAGACTTATTGTTTGATTATCGGCACGTAGTTTAAAGATTGATAATGAAATATTGTCAAAGGTGTAGCGTCGTTAAATTCAAGGATAAAAATTACGATAATAATTTTAGGATACATGTTAGAAAAATCTACTAAAAAGCGTTACAACATATTGGCAATGGTATTTTTTACTGTTGTGATCAATTACTTAGATCGTAGTAATATTTCGGTTGCTGCGTTTGCTTTAAGTGATGAATTAGAATTAAGTACCGTACAAATGGGATATATTTTTTCGGCCTTTGCGTGGACCTATGCTATTTTGCAAATACCAGGGGGTATTATGGCCGATAAGATAAAAACAAGATTCTTATACCCTATTCTTATGGCATTTTGGTCAATTGCTACATTAATACAAGGTGTCGCCAATTCTTTTTTATTATTAATAGGGTTAAGGGCTAGCATTGGAATTTTTGAAGCACCATCTTATCCCATTAATAACTTAATAGTTACTCGTTGGTTTCCTGATAATGAAAGGGCTTCCGCAATTGCTGTTTATACCTCTGGACAATACTTGGGTTTGGCATTTTTAACTCCAGTCTTAACTTGGATACAATCTCAAATGGGGTGGAGGGGCTTGTTCATTGTAAGTGGTATTATTGGTTTGGTTTGGGCTTTGGTGTGGTATATTTTTTATCGAGATCCAAAAGAACACAAAAGCATAAGCCAAAATGAATTGAAACATATTGCCGATGGTGGCGGACTTATTGACTTAAAATCGAATGTAAAAGGGCAACCGAAAGAGAAATTTGAGATGTCAGATTTAATTCAGGTTTTCAAATATAGGAAGCTTTGGGGTATTTACATAGGTCAGTTCTGTTTAGGTGCTACAGCAATATTCTTTCTTACATGGTTTCCAACATATTTAGTGAAATATAGGGGGTTAGACTTTTTGCAATCTGGTTTTTTGGCGTCTATACCATTTTTGGCGGCATTCGCAGGTATTTTATTGTCTGGGTTTAGTTCAGATTATTTAGTAAAAAAAGGATATAGTAATGAAATTGCCAGAAAAGGACCTATTGTTATAGGTATGTTACTATCTACGGCAATCATTGGTGCCAATTATACAGATGACAATACTTTGGTTATTCTGTTTTTGGCAATTGCTTTCTTTGGTAATGGGCTGGCAAGTATAGCATGGGTTTTTGTTTCGCTTATGGCACCTAAGAACTTAATTGGCTTAACCGGAGGGGCCTTTAATTTTATTGGAGGCTTGTCTGCTGTGGTCGTACCAGTTATTATAGGGTATTTAGTAGAGGATGGAGATTTTAAACCAGCTTTGTTCTTTATTGGAGGAGTTGCCTTTCTAGGGTTCTTCTGCTACACCTTTGTTATTGGTAAGGTTAAAAGAATAGTGTCAAAATCTTAAATAAACTTATGAAATGAGAATTACGGATATTAAAACATTTCCTATTAACATAGGCAAAGGTATTCAGTTGGTGGTAAAAATAGAGACCGATGAGAATATTCATGGATGGGGAGCATCTGGTCTTTCAGGTAGAGAGTTAGCCGTAGTAGGTGCTATTCAACATTTTAAAATTTTCTTAATAGGTAGGGACCCAAGGCAAATTGGTGCACTTTGGCAAGAAATGTATCGTGGTCAATATTTTGAAGGAGGTCGTGTATTAACAGCCGCTATCTCTGCAATTGATATTGCCTTGCATGATGTTAAAAGTAAAGTTCTTGAAATTCCCATATATGATCTTTTAGGGGGTAAGCAACGAGATTATGTAGAGTGTTTTGCTTCCGTGCGTTTCACGACAAAAGAAGAGTTGTTGCATTATTCAAGAATTTTGGTAAAAGATGGATGGAATATGCTACGATTGGCTCCCGCAGAGTTTGAATCTCAGAAAGACCCGGGTGTTTTTGAGCCAAGAACTTCTATTGCACTTTTGGCAGATTGGGTTACGGAATTGCGCAAAGAAATTGGTTCTAAAATAACAATGGGCATAGATTATCATACTAGGCTGTCTATACCAGAAACTTATTCGTTCATACAAAGAATGCCTAAAGGAACTTTAGATTTTATTGAGGAACCTATTAGAGATGAAAACCCTGAAGCTTATAAAAGTTTGCGTCAAATGGTTGATGTGCCTTTTGCTATTGGTGAGGAATTTGCAAGTAAATGGCAGTTTATGCCTTTTATTGAACAGAATATAACTCAATTTGCACGCATAGACGTATGTAATGTGGGCGGTTTGACCGAGGCTAAAAAAGTAGCGGCAATGGCAGAAACACATTACATAGATTTAATGCCGCACAATCCATTAGGACCTATATGTACAGCAGCAACTATACAATTGGCGGCTTCTTGCCCAAATTTTAGTTGGTTAGAAGAAATAAATACACCTGCCCAATATATGGGTACAAATGCACCAGAGTTTTACCCAGAGCAACCCATTCTTGAAGGTCCCCGGTATAAAGTATCGGATTTGCCTGGTCTGGGTGTAGCGTTTAACGAGCAATTGGCGCTTTCTAAAGATTTCAAGCCTATTGAAATTCCTAGATTAAGAAAAAATGATGGATCATTAACAAATTGGTAATCAAATGAGCTTTGTAACTTTTGGAGAAATAATGTTGCGGTTAACGCCGAACGATCACGGACAGAAAATAAATTCTAGCAATACTTTTAATGTTAATTATGCTGGTTCAGAATCTAATGTGGCAAGTGCATTGGGCGTTTTGAACAATGATATTTCTTTTGTTACCAAATTACCGTCCAATCAGTTGGGTGATGCAGCTGTTAGAAACTTACAGGGGTTTGGTGTTCAAACTAATTTTGTGGTCCGTGGTGGCAGCAGAATTGGCACATACTTTATAGAGATAGGTGACTCCATTAGGCCATCAAGTGTTATTTATGATAGGGCAAATTCTGCAATTAGTACTATAAAAGAAGGTGAGTTTCCGTGGGAAGAAATCCTTAGAAATAAAAAATGGATCTTTCTTTCTGGTATTACACCTGTACTTAGTGAACAATGTGCCAAAGAGACTATAAATGTTGCAAAAATAGCCAAGGAATTAGGGGTTAAGGTTGCTTTTGATATGAATTATAGAAGGACCTTATGGAAATCCAATAAAGATGCACAGCTTATTTTTAACAAGATACTTGGTTATACTGATTTGCTTTTTGGTAATGCAGGTGTATTAAAAGATGTTTATGAGATGGATTTTGAAGGTGATTGTCCTGAAGAAAAGACTATAAACGCTGTTCTAAAGGCAAAGAAAAAGTTTGGCATTGAGCAACTGGCATTTACGATTAGAAAGCATAGCTCTGCCAGTGAGAATGAGCTATCTGGTGTGTTGCTGTCCAATAATAACTTATCGGTAGCAAAAATTATAAAGGTGAACATAACAGATCGTTTTGGCACAGGAGATGCCTTCGCCGCTGCTTGTTTACATAGTATTAATAAAGGTGATGCGGATCAAGAAATTATAGATTTTTCTACGGCGGCTTTTGCATTAAAGCACACTATAAAGGGAGATCAGCATACCAGTTCAGAAAATGAAATTAAATCAATAATGGAAGGTAATATCTCCGGACATGTTTTAAGATGAATAGAAAAGAAATAGTTGCTAGAATCAAAAATGAAAAAATTGTGGCCATTCTTCGTACAAAGAGTCAAAATGATGTGCCCCAGTTGGTGAAAATTGTCTTGGAAACCGGGGTAGATGTTCTTGAGATTACATCTAATACGCCTGGTTATTTAGAAGAAATTACGAATGCTCGTGCCTTGTATCCAAATAAAATTATTGGAGTTGGCACAGCTATTAATGTCAAAATTGCGGAGCAAGCCATAGCAGCTGGAGCACAGTTTCTGGTTACTCCAAATACTAATGTGGATGTCGTTGCACTGAGCCATAAATATGATGTGCCCGTTTTAATGGGCGCTATGACGCCTTCAGAGGTTTGTGTGGCTAGCGAAAATGGAGCAGATGTTGTAAAACTTTTTCCTGCCGGTGCAATGGGTCTTCAATATTTTAAAGCGTTAAAAGCACCTTTGGATCATATTGAATATTTTGCGGTGGGTGGTATTAATCCGAATTACGTTGGCGATTGGTTTAAAGCTGGTGCATCGGGTATAGGTTACGGTTGTGTGGTCAATGATGCCAAGACCGGTAAAATCGATTTTGAGGCCAGTAAAAAATTATCTGAAGATTTTGTAATTCAGGCAAAATCCAATTAACATGATTAAAAAAGTTCTATACCTACTAGTATTCATTGTTACAGCTTCCTGTAAAATGTCTAGGACTAAAGAAATATTGGGGGATGGATCCATAACATCAAACTTTTCAATTGAGATACTAGATGATGAAGCTTTACAGGTTTTAGACTCAAAAAGTACATTGAAAATAATAGCTAGTGGTTTTGATTGGGTAGAGGGACCATTGTGGATAGAAGATGGTCAATACCTTTTGTTTTCTGATATTCCTAAAAATAAAGTCTATAAACTGAATGCCCAGAATGATACGGTAACTTATTTAAACCCTTCTGGTTTTGATGTTGAAAATTATACAGGTTTTGGACCGGGTTCAAACGGTTTGCTGTTAAGTCCACAGGGGCAGCTGGTACTTATGCAGCATGGAGAGCGGCGTGTTGGGGTGATGAAATCAGATTTGGATAATCCAAGTCCTACGTATGCTTCTTTAATAAACAGCTTTGAAGGTAAAAGGCTGAATAGTCCCAACGACGGTGTTTTTGACAAAAATGGAAATTTGTATTTCACCGATCCACCATACGGACTTCGAAACTTAATGGAAGATGAGGATAAGGAATTGGATTTTCAGGGAGTTTATTGTCTTTTAAGATCTGGTGAACTAATTCTAATAGATAAAGAATTGAGTTTTCCGAACGGAATTACACTTTCTAGTGATAACAAATTACTTTATGTAGCAGTGTCAGATGATAAGGTTGGTGGTGCTTGGTTTCAATATAGTCTAGAAGCACCAGGTAAAGCTGTTGACAAGAAGTTATTTTATGATGTTAAGCACTTGTTGGGCAAACCTGATCAACAAGGACTTCCAGATGGTTTGAAAGCAAATAGTAAAGGCTATATTTTTGCCACGGGTCCAGGTGGGTTGTGGATTTTTAATAAAGAAGCTAAACCTATAGCTAGAGTATACACGGGTTTATTGACTTCTAACTGTGCCTTAACAACTAATGAAAAGCGATTATTTTTAACTGCAGATAGTTATATATTGGCTTTGGCTTTAAAATAAAACTAACTAATATACGTCCAGATATTCTTGTGTTTTACCAGCTGTGCATACATATGTCTAATAATTAGATTTTCTGGCTTGCTTAAAGATGGGTCTTCTTTTAGTAATTGTAGGGCATAGTAGCGAGCCGATTTTAAGATGTCGTTATCTTTAACTATATCCGCAATTTTGAGATTTAACAGACCACTTTGTTGGGTGCCCATAATGTCACCTGGCCCTCGGAGTTTTAGATCTACTTCTGCAATTTCAAAGCCGTCATTTGTGGCCACCATAGTTTCTAGTCTGGTTTTGGAGTCGTTAGATAGCTTATGGCCGGTCATTAAAATACAAAAACTTTGATCGGCACCACGGCCAACACGACCACGTAATTGGTGTAGTTGCGATAAGCCAAACCGTTCTGCGCTTTCAATGATCATAACCGATGCATTAGGCACGTTGACCCCAACTTCAATAACTGTAGTGGCTACCATTATTTGTGTTTCTCCCTTTACAAAGCGCACCATTTCAAAATCTTTGTCCGCCGGTTTCATTTGTCCATGAACTATGGAAATCTGATATTTTGGTTGTGGAAAATCGCGCACAATACTTTCATAGCCATCCATAAGATCTTTGTAATCCATGGCTTCAGATTCCTGTATTAATGGGTATACCACATAAACCTGGCGTCCTTTTTCAATTTCATCTCGTATAAAACGAAATACCTTTAATCTGTTACCGTCATAGCGATGCACTGTTTTAATGGGTTTTCTACCAGGTGGTAATTCATCTATTACAGAAATATCCAGATCACCATACAGGCTCATAGCCAATGTTCTTGGTATGGGTGTTGCTGTCATGACCAATATATGGGGCGGAAATTCATTTTTATGCCATAATTTAGAACGTTGCGCTACGCCAAACCGATGTTGCTCATCGATAATAGCCATTCCTAAATTCTTGTATTTAACCTTGTCCTCTAAAAGGGCATGGGTTCCTATAAGTATATTCAATTCCCCATTTTCCAATTGCTCATGTATAGGCTTTCTAGCCGATTTTTTTACTGAGCCCGTAAGTAACGCGCAGGTAATTTCAGTACCTGCCAGTAACTCTGATATGCCTTGAAAATGTTGGTTGGCCAGAATTTCCGTAGGCGCCATTAAACAGGCTTGAAATCCGTTGTCAATAGCCAACAACATGGTCATTACCGCAACTATGGTTTTTCCCGATCCTACATCACCCTGCAGCAATCTATTCATTTGTGCATTACTGCCAAGGTCTGCCCGTATTTCTTTTATAACCCTTTTTTGTGCTCCCGTTAATTCAAAGGGTAGTTTGTTGTTGTAGAAGTCTTTAAAATATTCACCAACTTCAAGAAATGGAAACCCTTTTATCTTTTTCTTCCGAGATACATTTTTTCCTATCAGTTGCAATTGTATATAAAAGAGCTCTTCAAATTTTAATCGCCACTGGGCTTTTGCAAGCAATTCTTGGTTTTTTGGAAAATGTATATTGAACATTGCCTCACTTTTGTCCAATAGCTTTAACTCGTACAGTAATTTGTCCGAAAGGCTTTCGGTGAACTTCCCGTTGATTTCCATGAAAAGCTGCTGCATCAATTTGCTTATGACCTTGTTGGTTATACCTTTATTACCTAATTTCTCCGTAGATGGGTACACGGGTTGCATGTACACTTTTGTGCCTTGCTCGTGCTCTTTTAATGGCTCCATCTCTGGGTGGGGCATTGAGAAAGTACCATTAAACCAATTGCATTTACCGAATATCACGTACGGTACGTTTAATTTTAGATTTTCACGAATCCATTTTTGACCTCTAAACCAGACTAATTCTATTTCTCCTGTGTCATCTTTAAAACGAGCTACCAACCGTGTACCTTTTTTTTGTTCAACGGTTTTAATATTGATGATTTTTCCAATAATCTGCACATCGGCATTGCTACGTTGCAATTGACCAATTTTATAATATTGGGTTTTATCAATGTAGCGGTTAGGAAAAAGGTTCAGCAAATCTTGGTAGGTGCTTACTCCTAATTCTGACTTTAAGGTTTCGGCCCTATTGGGACCAACACCTTTTAAGTATACTACGGGAGTTTGCAAGAAGTTTGCGTTCATGGTACTAAAATAGGGATAAGCCCCTTAATCCCCAAAGGGGATAATGTCATTACTGCTCTTGTAAATATGGTTCTAATGGTAACTGGCGAAATAAGTGTTGTTTAGCATCACATTCAATTCAGGTAAAGGTTAGGGAAGTGCTCCCCAAAACATTAAATTTGAAATGTTATTTGTTTGGTATGCTGTATGAAGAAATTAATTTTCACCCTTTTTTTATTCTTATCCCTCTATGCTTTTGGGCAACATCAAGATAAAGTAGATTTTATTAAAGCCAAGGTTTACTTAGGTTTTTTACCTAAAGAGAAAAAGATTAAAGGCGGAGTGATCTATCGTTTTCATGTGTTACAAAATGTTGATTCCGTATTTTTTGATGCAAAGAATATGGATTTTTCAAAAGTAGAACTGGATGGGGAAAATATAGACTTCACTGCCACAGAAAAGACAATTTCCATTACACAAAAATTCAAAGCGGGTGAATCACATAAACTGATGATCCAGTATATAGCCAAGCCTAAACAAACGGTTTATTTTATTGGTTGGGATGATGAATTAGAAGGTAATGAACAAATATGGACGCAAGGCCAAGGAAAGTATACCAGTTATTGGCTTCCTAGTTTTGATGACATGGAAGAAAAGGTAGAATTTGATCTTACCATTGAAGCCGATAAAAAATATCAAGTAATTGCAAATGGTAAACTACTTCTAAAAACTGATAATGATGAGGAAGATGCTATTTGGTTATTTGATATGAAAAAACCTATGAGCAGTTATTTGTTGGCATTCGCTATAGGTATATATCAAAAGCAGGTATTAACATCTGAAAGTGGGATAACTATCGAAAACTATTACTACCCAAATGATAGTCTAAAAGTGGAACCTACTTACAGGAACACTAAAGAGATATTTAATTTTTTAGAAAATGAATTAGGTGTGCCGTATCCATGGCAAGATTATAAACAGGTTCCTGTTCATGATTTTTTATATGCAGGCATGGAAAATCCGAGCGCTACTTTTTTCTCTGATGCATATGTTATTGATTCCACTTCGTTTATAGATAGAAATTATGTAAACATCAATGCGCATGAATTAGCGCACCAATGGTTTGGTAATTTGGTAACGGAAAAGAATAGTGAACACCACTGGTTACATGAAGGTTTTGCTACCTATTATGCCTATTTGGCCGAAAAGGAAATTTTTGGTGACGATTATTTCTATTGGAAGCTATTTGATACAGCTAAAACGCTAAGTGATATTTCTGAAAAAGGAGAGGGGCAGAGTTTATTGAACCCTAAGGCTAGTAGTCTTACCTTTTATGAAAAAGGGGCATGGGCTTTAGCTATTTTGAGAGAAGAAATTGGGGACTCCGCATTTAAAACAGGAATTAAAGCTTACTTAGATAAATATAAGTTTAAAAATGTGACTGTTACTGATTTTATTAATGAAATGGAGGAAGTAAGTAATCAAGATTTAGACAGTTTCCGGAGGAATTGGTTAGAAGCTGATTTATTCCTGATTGAAGAAGCAAAAGAGTACCTTATAAGAAATAGTGCTACCCATAAAAAATATTATGATTTAATTTCAGGTAATTCAAAAGAGTTTTCGCCTTCTGAAATTTTATCAAATCCTAAGTTTTCATTACAATTAAAGCTGGCCTTACTTAGCCTAAGAAATGACTTTTCTGCATTGGAATTACCTGTTTTGATTACGAGTGACAATGTAAAAGTTAGGCAATTTGCCGCTGAGAAAATGGGTAAAATACATGAGTCTCTTAAAGAGGATGCAGAAGCGCTATTATTAGATGATAGTTACGTAACCAACGAAATAATGTTATATAATTTGTGGTCTAGTTTTGAGCAGGATAGGGTTATGTATTTAGAAGAAACAAAGGATTTTGTTGGTTTGCCTAATAAAAGCTTTCGGCAACTTTGGTTGACATTGGCATTGTTTACACCCGAATATAAACCTACGGAGAAGGTATACTTTCACCGAGAACTTGTGGGATATACAAGCGCTGTATACAATCCGGAAGTAAGACAAACGGCCTTTCAATATCTGTCCGAAATTAATGCTCTAAATGATGAAGCCTTGGTCAATTTAATTAAAGCTACCAACCATCATTCTTGGCAATTTAGAAATTATGCCAGGCTATTGTTAGATAGGTTATGGGAAAACGACGAACAGAAAAAGGAAATTGAAAAGGTGGCAAATCAACTAAATTCAGCAGATTTGCGTTATCTTAAAACGAAATTAAAATAATAATGAAAGCATTGGTTATTTCTGGTGGTGGTAGTAAAGGTGCCTTTGCAGGTGGTGTTGCTCAATACCTTATTCAAGAAGAGGGTAGAAAATATGATATTTTCGTAGGTACTTCTACTGGTAGTCTTCTAATCTCTCATTTGGCATTAGGTAAGCTAGATAAGATTAAGGAAATCTATTCTAATGTGAATCAAAAGAGTATTTTTAACAACTGCCCTTTTCTAGTGAAGAACATTCGTGGTAATGAAGAAATTTCAATTAACCATTGGAATGTTTTACGAAATTTTCTAACCGGTAAAAAGACCTTTGGTGAGAGTGAAAATCTTAGAAAGCTTATTGAAAATAGTTTAACCATTGAAGAATTTGAAACTTTAAAAAATGGAGATTCTGATGTAGTTATAACAGTTTCTAACCTCTCATTAAATCAAGTGGAGTATAAGTCAATTAAAGATTGCACTTATGAAGATTATTGTGACTGGGTATGGATTTCGGCAAACTACACTCCCTTTATGAGTTTGGTGCGCAAAAACTATTGTGAATATGCAGATGGTGGTCTAGGTAGTATTGTGCCAATTGAGGAAGCAATAAAAAGAGGTGCTACTGAAGTAGATGTTGTTGTTTTACATACAGAAGTAAATTATATGAACAGGGTAGCTTCTCGAAATCCGTTTGAGTTAATTACTACGATGATGAGTTTTATTCTTGACCGTATTGAAAATCAGAATATAAGAATTGGAAAATTGGTCGCTAATCAAAAGAATGCCATTATAAACCTGTTTTATACCCCCACGATATTAACGACTAATTCTTTAATTTTTGATAAGGCAAAAATGACACTTTGGTGGAAAAGAGGATACTTGTATGCCAAAAATAAAAATGAAGAGACAAACCCCATAGAGCCAAACGAACACGAATAAAGATTGGTTATTTATCTATAGTTTTTTGGTTTTTTAATGCAAGAAATATTCCAACACAGCCATTACCCAAGCATAAAGGGGAAAAGAGCAAAGTGTCCATTTGAGCAAATTCAGTTGTGGTTACTTCTTTGAAAAAACCAACATATTTAAATTCTCCTATAGCTCTTATTAAAAATATGATAGGAATTATCCATTGCCCAAATTTAAAGAAGTACTTGAAAACTTTAAAGTTCAAATTGCTTGGGTTTTGCGTATAAACAATTGCGAATAAGAGCAAAACTACTCCCACAAGTATACAATCTACTGTAGTTGGGGCAAGTAAAATATTTCCGTTTTCATCGGCTGGTAATGAGCTGCTATAGCCAATTGACCCACCTGCACTCCAATAAAAGTGAATTATGGATAAGGCGAGAAATGTTGTTATCAAACAATATTTTAAAACATTCCTCATTTTCAAAAGATTACCATAAGTCACCAATCTCCTTTTTAACAAAGGATAGGGCAGTGGCAGATGGTGAAGTTTTATCCATGGTTTCGTTTAAGATGTCTTCTCGTAATTTATCTGCTGTCTCAGTATTGCTCATCGCAGCTTTTCTGATCATTTGAATTGTTGCGCTCTTAGCCGCTTTGATGACATTCCAACATTCATCTGTCATATATATTTGTTGGGAAAGGTTGTGGTCAAATTCGGTTTCTATGCTTTTGATCAATAAGTTTTCATAAGCATTTTTATCATCGGATTGTGGAGAAACACGAACAACCAAACTTGGTATGGCAATACGTTCTAAAAATAAGGCCATTCTTTCATAAGCCTGTAAACGTACTGGTAATGTATCTTTTTGAGAGTCTTTGTGCAATAGAAAACGTCGTCTTCCTTCTTCATTATTGGTGTGCATTCTAAAGAAATAGAAAGCAATTGCACCAGTTACTACTGATGGTATTAAATAAGCGAAAAGTTGAAAAATTTGGTCGGAGTTCATTTTTTAATCAGTTATTATTTACGAAACAAGAACGTCCAAATTTTTCAATTAGTATAGTACTTCATCGATGAAATACAAGTATTTTAATTTTTAACGTCTCCCTTGGCCATATCATAAAAAGCTTTATAATCTGGTTGAAACTTAATTTGTAACGATTCTCTTAGCCCTCCATCTTGGCCAACGGCAATAACTCGCTCTCCATTAACACCAAAATCTTTGATCAATATACTAGCGATAGCTGCGGCTTGTTGCAGCGCTATGTTCATTTCACCGGTAATATTTAAGCTTGCTACCGTTATGGTGCTTTTTGGGTTTGCATTGACAACCTTAGCTACATTTTCAAGCCAGCCTTTAGATTCGTTAGATGGATTTAAGCCTACACCATCGGCAAAGAAAAAATCTAATTTTTCTGAAATGATCACAGATCCATCTGTAACACCAACTTTAGCGTTTTCCCCTAAGACTTGCTTTGCATTCGTCAATACAACAACAGCGGTAGAGTCATTACTTGCCACAGCATCGGTAATTCCTTTTAATTGTTTTTCCTTACGTTCTAATGTTGCTAAGGTTTTGTTGATATTCTCTGAATTTTGGCTAGATAATGCAGCAAAACTATTGAGGTTCTTCATTAAGGTGGCATTGGCATCTTGCAGTTCTGTAACTTGAGACTGGTATTCGTCTGAGCGTTGATTTGCTAATTTCTCATTGCGTTGAGAGGTGCTTACCATTTTTGAAATGGAATCCAACTTAAATTTTAAATCTTGATTTTGTTCTATCAATTCACTTTTTTTCTGAGCTTGAATTGTACTTAATCCCAATAAGAATATAGCTGAACATATAAAAAATCGTTTCATAGTAATATGCATTGAATAGGTTAATCTAATTTTTGCCGCCAAGATACGAACAGTCTTTTAAATCTTGTACACAGGTAAAAGGTACTTTGGCTTTATTGTAACCATATGTAGAAGCCAAGCTCCTATTAAGGTCGTTATCATCTACATTTACCTGTACATCATCCATGGTAAATTGACTTGGGTGTTCATAGCCGGCAGCATGGGTAATTTCTAAAAATTCTTTTCTGAACGTGCTAAAATATTGTGCCAAACGATCAGATTTTAAAGGAATGTTTATTCCCTTCTGTAACCATTTACTTTGTGTTGCAATACCGGTTGGGCAAGTATTGTTATGGCAAGCTTGCGCTTGTATGCAGCCAATACTCATCATAGCCTCTCTTGCTACATTAATACAGTCTACACCCATTGCAAATGCCATTGCCGCTTTTGCCGGAAATCCTAATTTTCCTGAACCTATAAATACGATTCTATCGGTTAGGTTTCTGTTCAAGAAAACACGGTATAAACTAGAAAAGCCGTACACCCATGGTAATGAAACATGGTCTGCAAATGATGGGGGAGCGGCACCTGTACCACCTTCACCACCATCTACGGTAATAAAGTCAGGACCTTTTCCCGTCTCCAGCATTAAATCTGCCAACTCTTCCCATTGATCCAATTTTCCTATTGCTCCTTTGATACCTACAGGTAAACCAGTTTCATTTGCAATATCTTCAATTAGGGCCATAAGCTCTGTTACATTGGAAAATGCCTTGTGTGTTGCGGGTGATAAGACATCTTTGCCCACTTCCACACCTCTGATCTCTGCGAGTTCAGGAGTAATTTTTGCACCAGGTAATACTCCACCTTTTCCTGGTTTTGCGCCTTGTGACAGTTTTATCTCTATGGCTTTAATACACGGATTGTCTTCAACCAGTTTTTTCATTTTCTCCATAGAGAAATTACCATCTGGGGTTCTTACGCCAAAATATCCGGTACCAAAATGAAATACAATGTCCCCGCCATGTTTGTGGTATGGTGACAAACCACCTTCACCTGTGTTATGATATGCTCCCGCCTTTTTTACGCCTTTATTCATGGCCTCGACCGCTGCGGCAGATAAAGAGCCAAAACTCATAGCCGATACGTTTACAATACTACTGGGCCTAAAGGGTTTTCTACGATTATTATGTTGTCCCATAACTTTTGCACATGGTAAAAAGTAAGGGTCAATAGCATTTGGATGTCCTTCAGGAACCACAAAGCCCATCATTCTATTTTTCACGAAAATGTGCTGATGAGCGTAAAGGTCACGGTCAGAACCAAAGCCCTCATAATTATTCTCTTTTTTTGCCGATGCATAGATCCATCCTCTTTCAATTCTATTAAAAGGAAGTTCCTCTCTATTGTTAGCCACAAAATATTGCCTCATTTCAGGACCTATACTTTCTAACCAATAGCGTAAATGCCCTACTATAGGAAAGTTATGTTTAATAGTGTGCTTTTTTTGAATAAAAATATCATAGATAGCAACTATTAGAAGAAACAAAAAAATCCAAGTCCACCATGGTGGACTTGGAATTGAATTAAAAAAATCGTTCATCAAAATTATCCTTTTGGTTTAATATCTAAACGAGGCGTTTGATCACTATTTAGGTAATCCAAACTCATTTCGGTTAGTGTTCTAACCCCTAAAAGTAAGCCACTATCATCAATTAGAAAGTCTGGCGTATGATGTGGGTAAGATTCTGTCGTACCCGGTGTCATTCCTCCTAAGAAAAAGAAAAAGCCTGGAGCCTCACGTTGAAAATAAGAAAAATCTTCTGCTCCGGTTACCGCTTTTTGAAAAAGAACATTGTTTTCACCTGCAACCCTTTTCATGGTCGGTAGCATTTGTTCTACTAATTCTGGGTTGTTATACGTAATATCGGTAGCATCTGTAATTACACAAGTAGCTTCACCACCGTAGGCTTTGGCAATATCGCTCACCATTTCTACCATACGCTTGTTAAGCTTGTCTTTCATGTCATAGTCCAACGTTCTAATAGTACCGATCATTTCTGCAGATTCTGGTATAATATTAAAACGTACGCCACTCTTTATTTTACCTACGGTAATAACAGCGGCTTCATTGGTTAGTTCTGTCTCTCTACTGATTATTGTCTGTAGACCATCAATAATTTTTGCACTAATTAAAATAGGGTCTATTCCTGACCATGGCTGCGATCCGTGGGATTGTTTACCTTTTACATTGATCACAAATTGCTGTGCCGCGGCCATAGTACCACCAGATTTGTAGCGTATGGTACCCACAGGTGTTTGAGAATTGATGTGAAGTCCAAAAATGGCATCAACTTTAGGACTGTCCATTACGCCTTCTTTAACCATTAAAAGTGCACCACCTTCTTCACCCTGTGGCGGACCTTCTTCTGCAGGTTGAAAAATGAACTTTACGGTTCCTTTGATCTTATCTTTGTTCTTGGACATAACTTCCGCAACACCCATAAGAATTGCCGTATGTGTATCATGACCACAAGCATGCATTACGCCTACTTTTTCACCCATAAATTCTGTAGTAACGTTCGATTTGTATGGCAAATCATTTCTTTCTGTAACAGGTAAGGCATCAATGTCTGCTCTTAGTGCCACTACTTTTCCAGGTAAATCTCCTTTCAATAGACCTACAACACCGGTATGTGCCACTCCTGTTTGTACTTCTATGCCAAGTGATTTTAAATGTTTGGCTATTTTTTCGGCAGTCTTAAACTCACGGTTTCCCAATTCAGGATTTTGGTGAATTTCTCTTCTCCAATCAATTACTTTGCTTTCAATAGCTTTGTAATCCTTTTCAAGATTGGGACCTTGTGCTTGTACGGAAACCCCAAAAAGTACAATGGCCATTAACCATAATTTTCTCATAATGTATATTTAAAGTTAGTTAAAGTAGTCGTTCAACAAATATATTGATCAAACATACATAATACTAAGATTATGATAGTGATTTTGTATTTATTATCAATTTCAAAAAAATACCCGTATTTGTTTATAAAACTAGCGGACTTCACTTTTACTATCCCTCAATAATAGCTAAATTCACGGCTCTAAAAAAAAGAAAATTTGAGCTCATTTATAGATGAATTGAACGATGCCCAAAAAGCTCCTGTTTTGCATAAAGACGGACCTTTAATGGTTATTGCCGGGGCAGGGTCTGGAAAAACACGTGTATTAACGTATAGAATTGCGTATCTAATGGCGCAAGGTGTAGATTCCTTTAATATTTTGGCGTTAACCTTTACCAATAAAGCGGCACGTGAAATGAAAGAACGTATTGCGCATATTGTTGGTGCCAGTGAAGCTAAAAACTTATGGATGGGTACCTTTCACTCGGTTTTTGCAAAGTTATTGCGTATAGATGGAGACAAGTTGGGTTACCCAGCCAACTTTACAATTTATGACACACAAGATTCCCAAAGGCTAATTGCCTCTATCATCAAGGAAATGGGACTTGACAAGGATATCTACAAGTATAAGCAGATTCAAAATAGAATTTCATCATTTAAAAATAGTTTGATCACGGTTAAGGCCTACCGAAATGACCCAGATCTTGTTGAACAAGATGCTATGGCCAAAAAGCCAAGAACTGGAGATATTTATGAGAATTATGTTGACCGTTGCTTTAAGGCAGGGGCAATGGATTTTGATGATCTCTTATTACGAACCAATGAACTCTTGACACGTTACCCAGATGTGTTGATGAAATATCAGAATAGATTTAGATATATTTTGGTAGATGAGTATCAGGATACCAACCATTCACAGTACTTGATCGTAAAAGCATTGGCCGATCGTTTTCAGAATATATGTGTGGTAGGAGATGATGCTCAAAGTATATATTCTTTTAGAGGTGCGAACATCAGCAATATTCTGAACTTTCAAAAAGATTATGATAATGTAGGTATGTATCGCCTAGAGCAGAATTACCGTTCTACCAGAAATATCGTAAATGCGGCCAATTCCATCATCGGGAAAAACCAAAATCAAATTGAGAAAGTGGTTTGGACAGATAATGATGATGGGCCTTCAATTAAAATTCATAGAAGTACCACCGATGCTGAAGAAGGTAGATTTGTAGCAAATTCTATTTGGGAACATAGAATGCAGCAACAAATGACAAATGGTCAATTTTGTGTATTATATAGAACAAACTCCCAATCAAGGGCAATTGAAGATGCCTTGCGTAAAAGAGATATTCCATATCGTATTTATGGCGGACTGTCATTCTACCAACGTAAAGAGATCAAAGATGTTTTGTCATATCTACGTTTGGTCATCAACCCAAAAGATGAAGAAGCTTTAAAAAGGGTAATCAATTTTCCGGCAAGGGGTATTGGTGGTACAACATTGGATAAATTGGTGGTAGCCGCCAACCATTACAATCGTTCCATTTTTGAGGTCATGGAGAATATTGATAGAATTGATTTAAAAATTAATTCTGGTACCAAACGAAAGCTACAGGACTTTGTAACTATGATCAAAAGTTTTCAGGTAATGAACGAAACTACCGATGCTTTTGCGTTGTCTGAACATGTTGCCAAGAAAACAGGTATTCTTTTAGAGTTTAAAAAGGATGGAACTCCAGAGGGTATTGGTAAAATGGAGAACATTGAAGAACTTTTAAACGGTATTAAGGATTTTGTTGAAGGGCAACAGGAAATTGATGAAGCTACCGGTAATATTAGTGAATTTTTAGAAGATGTAGCTTTGGCTACTGATTTGGACAATGATACTGGTGATGATGATAGGGTTGCCTTAATGACTATTCACTTGGCAAAAGGATTGGAATTCCCTTACGTTTACATTGTTGGTATGGAAGAAGATCTTTTTCCTTCAGGAATGAGTATGAATACCAGAAGCGAATTAGAAGAAGAAAGAAGATTGTTCTATGTTGCTTTGACCAGGGCAGAGAAACAGGCGTATCTTACATATACACAAAATAGATATCGTTGGGGTAAGTTGATCGATGCCGAACCTAGTAGGTTTTTGGAAGAAATAGATGAAAAATATGTTGAGAACCTTACTCCTGTAGATGGTGGCTATCGTTATAAATCATTGATTAATGCAGATATTTTCGGTGAGGTAGATAAAAGTAAATTACGACAACAAAAACCGGTTAGGGGAACTCCACCATCTATAAGTCAACCAAATTCTGGTCAACTTAAAAAGCTGCGTAAAATTAAACCACAATTATCAGAACCAGTAGGTAATACCAATAAGATAGACCCTAATTTACAAGAAGGTTCTCTAATCAATCACACTCGTTTTGGGCGAGGTAAAGTGGTGAAGATTGAAGGCGCCGGAAACGATAGAAAGGCAGAGATAATGTTTGATAAAGGTGATATTAAGAAACTACTGCTTCGTTTCGCAAAGTTAGAAGTGATCGGATAGTTTTGGTATATTTAATATCAATATGGTTTAAAACCTAAAGCTATGGCAGAGTTCATCAGAATATACGAAGAGAATCCTAACCCCAAGGAAATAAAAAAGGTGGTGGATGTATTACGTAAAGGTGGTTTGGTCATTTACCCCACAGATACCGTATACGGTTTAGGTTGTGATATTACCAATACCAAAGCTTTGGAGAAAATAGCACGTATAAAAGGTATTAAACTGGCAAAAGCAAATTGGTCATTTATTTGTACAGATTTGAGTAACCTGTCAGATTACGTTAGACAAATAGATACCGCAACATTTAAAATTTTGAAAAGGGCATTGCCGGGTCCTTATACCTTTATTCTTCCTGGTAATAACAATCTACCTAAAGAATTTAAAAAAAAGAAAACCGTTGGTATTCGTGTTCCTGATAATAGTATTGTCAAAGCTTTGGTAGAAGAACTGGGCAATCCTATTGTCTCTACATCTATAAGAGATGATGATGATGTTTTGGAGTATACGACCGATCCTGAATTAATCTATGAAAAATGGGATAATCTTGTTGATGTCGTAATTGATGGTGGTTATGGGGGTAATGTAGGTTCTACTATAATAGATGTGTCTACCGGTTATCCAGAGGTAATAAGAGAAGGTAAGGGGAGTTTAGATATTATTTAAGTTAGATCCTTATTCCACAATTTCAATCATAAAAAAAGCGGCTCAATTGAGCCGCTTTAATTTTATATGTAACAATCAATTATTATTTGTTGATTGCAGGATCTTTCATTCCTTCTTCGATCATGCTGTAGAACTGATCAATTTTTGGAAGAACTACGATACGGGTTCTTCTGTTTTTAGATTTTTCAGTTGTAGATACCGGTACATATTCTGATCTACCAGCGGCAGTCATACGCTTAGGGTCTACATTGAAATCGTTCTGTAAAATACGAACAACAGCTGTAGCACGTTTAACACTTAAATCCCAGTTATCCAATAGAGAACCGTTACCTCTGTAAGGAACGTTGTCTGTATGACCTTCTACCATAAATTCAAAATCAGGCTTGTTATTTACAACTTTAGCTACTTTTCCTAAAACTTCTTTAGCTCTACTTGTAACATTATAGCTACCGCTGCTAAATAAAAGCTTGTCTGATATAGATACGAAAACAACACCTTTTTCTACGCTGATTTCAATATCCTCGTCATCCATGTTTCCTAACACACCTTTTAAGCTCTGTACCAATGAAAGGTTTACAGAATCTCTACGGGTAATAGCGTCATTTAACTTACGAATAGTTAAATCTTTTTCTTGTAAGCTTTCTAAAGACTTCTCTAAGTTCTCAGCACCTTTGGTAGTCAAAGTTGTTAGGTTGCCCATATTGTTGATCAACTCTTGGTTGTTTGCCTTTAAAAACGCATTTTGATCTTCTAAAGTTTGAAGTCTAGATGAAGCTGTTGCTTTCTCTTCTAAACAGTCATTTAACTTTACAGTTGCAGAGTTTAATAAATCTTGGGCATTTTTGTGTTTTGCTTCAAGATCGGCATACTTCTTTGATGATACACAAGAAGAAAGTAAAAGCGTTACTCCAAGACATCCTAATAATACTTTTTTCATAATTTGATTCTATTATAATAATTTAGTTATTTACTCAATTTCGCATCTAAGCGACTCCAAAATTATATAATTACAAAGTCACTTATATGTGTTGTTAGTTAATCTTTTACTAAAATGTTAAAATTACTTATTCTATGTACGAAGTAAGACCATACAATGGACTTCGTAACATAGTATTTTCTCAGGAATTGAGTTTTTTCCCGTTTTTTATACATTTTTCTAAATTGTCTGTAAAAGCTTAAATGTGCCCTAAAAATAGCGAAAAAGTGTTTGAATCTTAACTGAAAAAGAAATCGTATTGCTGCAATACCATCTAACAGTAATCTTAAGAAGATAATTATAAAGGCTTTTCGTCTGGGCAGGTTCTTTGTAATGGAGAATAGTGTATTTCTGAAATTTAAATACGTCTTTTTAGGATTCATGTTACTTAAGGTAGAACCTCCTAAATGAAATATATGCGATGTACCCACATATAATATTTTATACCCATGGTTTTTTGCTCTCCAACAGAGATCTACTTCTTCCTGGTGGGCAAAGTAATCTTCATCAAAACCATTGAGTTCATGAAAAACAGATTTCTTAATGAACATGCAGGCTCCGGTTGCCCAAAAAATTTCTCTAACATCATTATACTGCCCGTTGTCTTTTTCTAAAGTTTGAAAAAGCCTACCCCTACAAAAAGGATATCCTAATTGGTCTATAAAACCACCGGCTGCACCTGCATATTCAAAGTGGTCTTTTTTAAGAAGGTCCAGTATTTTTGGTTGTATAATGGCAGCGTCTGGCACATTATTGAAAGTTTCCTTAATAGGTATTAACCAGTTGGGCGATACTTCTACATCTGAGTTTAACAAGCAGAAAATATCGGCATCTACATGAACAAGTGCATCATTATACCCTTTTGTAAACCCTCCGTTAACGGCATTTTGAATGATTTTTACCGTAGGGTAATTTTCAGTGATAAATGCTACCGAACCATCTGTAGAAGCATTATCGGCAACATATATATCCGCTCCTTGAGAATATGAGATAACAGAAGGTAGGTACCTCTCTAAAAGCACTTCACCATTCCAGTTTAATATGACTACGGCTATCTTCAAAACGATCGCAAATTAACGGCTAAAATCAGGAATTTCCTGCATGAATTGATATTTTTCCGCAACAAAGTCCATTTGACAGTAATAATGTGCGAGTCCGTTAGTGACCATTAGGTAGTTGGCGTTAAGTTTAAAATTGTATTGTGCAATCTGATCAAATGTATTTTGGGAAATGGTAATTTCCGGTGCTTTACACTCTACAAGTATATCTAATTTTCCATCTGGCTTAAATACTACTATATCATATCTTTTTTTTAACCCGTTCAAGGTAATCTGCTTTTCAACGTTGATATGACTGATCGGATAATTTTTTTCTTGTATCAAGAATTTTACCACATGCTGCCTTACCCATTCTTCTGGAGTAAGTACTATAAATTTTTTACGTATTTCGTCAAATATTAAGGGTCTATTTTCGCTATTTTTGACCCTGAAAGTGTAGCTGGGAAAATTTAGTGGCTGCATTATACAAAGTTGATGAATTTTTCTGAATGGATGAAGCTGTACAAATAGTCAATGCGATCAAGAAAGGACAAATAAGTCCTATTTACTTCTTATATGGCGAAGAGGCGTATTTTATTGATAAAATATCAGATTTTATTGGTGCTAAAGTGTTGACGGAAGAAGAGAAAGGCTTTAACCAAATGGTACTTTATGGAAAAGATGTTTCTATAGACGATATTGTTGGTAACGCCAAGCGCTATCCAATGATGGCAGAAAGACAAGTGGTAATAGTAAAAGAAGCCCAACACCTTTCTAGAACTATAGAGGATCTATGTGCCTATGCAGAAAATCCGCAGCGAACAACCGTCCTTGTTATGTGCTATAAATATAAAAAGCTTGATAAGCGTAAAAAGTTACACAAGATCATTAAAAAGAACGGTGTAATCTTTGAGAGTAAAAAGTTATACGAAAATCAAGTGAGTGACTGGCTTAGAAAGCATCTTTTAGGGCATGGCTATACCATTTCCCATAAAGCTTCATTGTTATTGATAGAATATCTGGGTACGGATTTAGGGAAAATCAGTAAAGAATTAGAAAAACTAAAACTGGTTCTTCCTAAGGAGACAGAAATTAATCCTCAGCATATTGAAGAACATATAGGCATAAGTAAGGATTATAATAATTTTGAATTAAAACGGGCCATTGGTGATAGGGATATAGTAAAAGCTACTAAAATCATTAATTACTTTGCTCAAAATCCTAAGGATAACCCGTTTATATTGACAATAACCTTATTACATTCATTTTTTACCCAACTGTTACAATATCATGCGCTAAGTGATCATTCTCCTAAGAATGTAGCCAGTACATTGCGTATTAATCCATATTTTGTAAAGGAAATACAGACGGCAGCTAGAAATTACCCTATGAAAAAAGTAAGTGCTATTATTTCCAGTCTACGGGAAATGGATCTTAAGGGTAAAGGTGTAGGGGCAAGCCCAATGAAAGAGGCTGATCTGCTAAAAGAACTTCTTTATAAAATAGTTTAGCATCTATCTTTTATCGATACCAAATTTTCCTGGTCCCAATAAAGAAATGGTAATAAATGCAACCAGATAGAAAACAGCCTTTTCTTTTGTACTGAAATCATCTGCACCGTGAGCAACAAAAGCTGCTACCGCCATAGTAATGGCTGGTGGAATTGCCGCTAATCGTGTTTTAAAACCGATAATGATCAAAATAGGACAAACAAATTCACCAATAACGGCTAAAAATAATGAAGGCGTAGCTCCTATACCAAATGGGTCTGCAAATTGAAAATCTCCTGAAATTAATTTTTGGAATTTTGGAAGTCCATGAGTTAGCATCATTGCAGAAACAGCAATTCTAAAAAAAGCTAAACCAATATCTTTTAATAAGGTGTTTTTCATTAGTCGGAATTATTTCCTTTAAAAGTATCATTTTTTTTTTGTTTTTTGTTTATAGGTATGACGCAAGTATGTATTTACAGAATGTGTTTTGCCCAGTAATAGGCAGGCTGACCTTTATTATCAATAGATTAGATAGTTATAAATTTTTGTTAAAATAGATGGGCTTGATCCCTAGGAAGTTTACGTCTAAGAATAATGCAATGTTTTTATAAGTTTTTTCGTACCTAATAATACAATTGTTCCATACTTTTTTAAAGATTATATTTACTTAAATCATTAAAAAAGTATTCATCATGAAAAAAACAATCTTATTTATTATGCTGTGTTTGTTTTGTTTAACAAAACAGCACGCACAAGATTTTGAATTTAAATCTGATCAAATTGATCTAAAATACGAAAGGTTCATATTACCTAATGGTTTAACCTTGTTGGTGCATGAAGACCATAAGGCACCAATTGCTGCAGTGAACGTATGGTATCATGTAGGTTCTAAGAACGAGAAACCAGGTAAAAGTGGATTTGCACATTTATTTGAGCATTTAATGTTTAACGGTAGTGAGAATTATAACGATGATTATTTTCAAGCTTTGGAGAGAATAGGGGGTACCGATCTAAATGGAACAACAAATACTGACCGTACCAACTACTTTCAAAATGTACCGGTTGCGGCCTTAGATCAAGTACTGTTTTTAGAGTCTGATAGAATGGGACACCTTTTAGGGGCAATTGACCAAGAAAGGTTAGATGAACAACGTGGTGTTGTTCAAAATGAAAAAAGACAAGGAGAAAATCAACCCTATGGTAAGCAATGGGATCTTTTAACCAAGGCGATGTACCCTAAAGGGCATCCGTATTCATGGACCGTTATTGGTGAAATGGAAGATTTAAATGCAGCTTCGCTTGAAGATGTACAAGAGTGGTTCAAGTCTTATTACGGTGCGGCTAATGCCGTAGTAGCTGTTGCAGGAGATATTAATCCTCAAGAGGTGTATAATAAAGTGTTGAATTATTTTGGCGATATACCTTCTGGGCCAACAATAGCTAGACAAGAAGTGAATATTCCTTTAAAAAGTTCAGACACCTATCAAGTTTATGAAGACAGAGTGCCAGAAGCTAGAATTTTATTTAGTTGGAATACGCCAGAATTTGGCAATAAAGAAGACATTCATTTTGATCTAATCTCTTCTATATTGACAAGTGGTAAAAACTCTAGATTGTACAAAAGATTGGTATATGATGAGCAAGTTGCTAGTTCTGTGGTTTCTTTTCAAGCTTCAAATGAAATTGCAAGTGAATTTATCACTTGGGCAAATGTAAAGCCAGAGGGAGATATTGATAGGGTTCAACAGATTATGGAAGAAGAGTTAGCCAAATTAATTGAAGAAGGACCTACCGAAAGTGAACTTAAAAGGGTAAAAGCGGCTTATTTTTCAAGTTTTATAAAAGGTTTGGAGCGTATTGGCGGCTTTGGTGGAGTATCAGATATTCTAGCATCTAATCAAACTTATTTTGATGATGCAGCTTATTATAAAACCGTGTTGCAATATGTTGAAAATGCTACTGTACTGGATATTCAGAATACAACTAAAAAGTGGCTTACTAGGGGTAAACATATTCTACTTTGTAAACCATTTCCGGAATATACCATTACTAAAAGTACTGTAGATCGCAGCAAATTGCCAGAAGTAGGAGAAGCTAAAAGTTCTCAATTTCCAGCCTTACAAAGAGATAAATTATCTAACGGTCTTAATATAGTACTTGCAAAAAGAACCGGTGTACCTACCGTTGTCATGAATTTAATGTTTAATGCAGGATATAAAACCGATTATCTTTCAAGTCCGGGTACTGCTGCTTTGGCTATGGATTTATTGGATGAAGGAACTAAAGATTTAAATTCTTTAGAAATAAACGAGAAACTTCAATTATTAGGGGCAAGTCTTTACACGTACTCCAGTCAAGATAATTCTAATATTTATCTTAATACTCTGAAACCAAGTTTAGATGCTAGTATTGATTTATTTGCCGATGTTGTTTTGAATCCTGCTTTCCCAGAAAAGGAATTTGATCGTTTAAAGGATGAACAATTAAACAGAATACAGCAAGAGAAATCTCAACCTATTTCCATGGCACTGAGGGTGATGAACAAGTATTTATATGGTGAAGGTCATCCTTATAGTAATCCATACACAGGTACAGGTTATACGGAGACGGTTTCTAAGCTCTCAAAAGATGATGTGCAAAAGTTCTACGCTACGTGGATAAGACCTAACAATGCAACTTTGGTAGTTACTGGTGATATAGAAATGAAAGATTTAAAATTGAAGTTAGAAAAGGCTTTAGGAAAATGGAAAAAGGCAGATGTACCTAATATTACGTTTACCACACCAAAAGTAAATTCGAAAAATACACTTTATTTAATGGATAGGCCAGAGTCTGAGCAATCAGTGATTTTGGCAGGACATTTAACTGAAAAATACGGAGATGTCTCTCAAATTGCATTAGAGCAGATGGTCAGTATTCTGGGTGGTGATTTCACATCTAGAATTAATATGAATTTAAGGGAAGATAAACATTGGGCTTATGGAGCTAGTGGTTTTGTTATGGGCGCTAAAGCTGAAAGACCGTTTATAATGTACGCACCTGTGCAAACTGATAAATCTGCTGAATCCGTTACAGAATTGCGAAAAGAGATATCTGAGTTTATTTCTACACGACCGGTAACAAAGGAAGAATTGGAAAAAGTGAAGACCAATCAAATTTTAAGTCTGCCCGGTCAATGGGAGACTAATAGCTCTGTAAACCAGTCTATAACAAATTTGGTCAATTATGGTTTGCCAGATGATTATTATCAAAAATATGATGCCAATGTACGTAACCTTTCATTGCAAGAAGTGAGAGATGTGAGTAAAAAAGTGGTTAAACCAGAAGCTGTAAATTGGTTTATGGTAGGCGATAGGGCAAAAATTGCGGACAAATTAGATGAATTGGGTTTTGATGCCATTATTGAAATAGATGCCGATGGTAACCCTAAAAAACCAGCTATAAAGGAGGTGAAGCCTGAGATTAAAAATTAAAGTTGAACACATAAAATATAAATAGTCCCATTTTAAATGGGACTATTTTATTTTATGATCGTATTGATTTTATCTCAATTTAGGATAATCGTCTGGGTGGACTTCATGCATAATGCTATACACCTTTTCGAAAATATCTTCTCTATTGGGTTTGGAGAAATAATCCCCATCTGAACCATATGCAGGTCTATGAGCTTTTGCGCTTAAAGTTTGTGGTGCACTGTCCAAGTATTTAAATGCCCCTTGTCTTTCTATAATTTCATTTAGCAAGTAAGCAGAGCATCCTCCAGGAACATCTTCATCTATGACCAAAAGTCTATTCGTCTTTTTAACACTTTCTAAAACCTCCATTTCAATATCAAAAGGTAATAAGGTCTGCGCATCTATAACTTCTGCATCAATACCAACCTCTATTAATTCTTTTGCTGCTTTTTCAACAATTCGTAGTGTGGAACCGTACGATACCAGTGTTATGTCTTTTCCTTCCTTTAATGTTTCAACCTTACCGATCGGGGTACAGAATTCACCTAAGTTCTTTGGTTTCTTTTCTTTTAACCTATAGCCGTTAAGACTTTCAATGACTAAGGCAGGCTCATCACTTTTTAAAAGGGTATTGTAAAAACCGGCAGCTTGTGTCATGTTTCTAGGCGCTAAAATATACATGCCTCGTAACAAATGAATCAATCCGCCCATTTCTGATCCAGAATGCCATATCCCCTCTAATCGGTGACCTCTTGTTCTTATAATTAGCGGTGCTTTTTGTTTTCCGGCAGTTCTGTAAAGTAATGAAGCCAAATCATCTGTAAGCGTTGCCAGTGCATAAAATATATAATCTAAATACTGTATTTCTGCAATGGGTCTTAGTCCTCTAAGGGCCATTCCTATTCCTTGCCCAATAATGGTGGTTTCACGTATACCGGTATCTGCAACACGTATTTTGCCATACTTTTGCTGCATTCCTTCTAGCCCCTGGTTTACATCTCCAATTGCTCCAGTATCTTCACCAAAGATTAGTGTATTTGGGTATTTTTCAAATAATTTGTCAAAATTGTCACGTAAAATTACCCTGCCGTCAACTAGCTCTGAATCGTCATTGTAACTTGGGTTTATTGCGGTAATGTTACTTGCTTTACTATCATTTTCACTGTAAAGGTGAGAACTATACTTTTCTTGAGCTTCTGCCAAGAAATTGGTAGTCCAATTAATTAAATCTTGCTTTTCGGGTGTATTCTCACCAATTAAATAACGCAGGGATTTTCTTGCGGTAATGGCTAAGTCTTTACGAACAGGTTCTTCCGTGGCAATTAAATCGTTCTTTAATTTATTCAAGAAGTTTTTGTTCGGACTTGTAGCAGCAACTTTATCAATTAAATTGACCAATATTGTTTTATTGGAAAGCAAGGTTTTTAAATACTCGTCCCAAGCTTCTTTTTTTGCTTCACGAACAGTACGCTTAATTCTTTTTTCAATAGTTGCCAGTTCTTCTGTTGTGGCAATACCAGACTCTAAAATCCATTCTTTAAAGCGTTTGTTGCAATCATGGTCACGTTCCCATTCTAATCGCTCATTGTCTTTGTAACGTTCATGGGATCCAGATGTAGAGTGTCCCTGAGGTTGTGTTAATTCTTTTACGTGAATTAAAACAGGTACGTGCTCTTGTCTGGCAATATCGGCAGCATTTTCATAAGCATGCATAAGGGCGGTATAGTCCCAGCCATTAACTTTTAAAATTTCATAACCGCTATTGTCCTCTGTTCTTTGAAATCCTGAGAGTATTTCAGATATATCTTCTTTAGTAGTATGAAACTTTGCAGGTACTGATATACCGTATTCATCATCCCATATACTTATGACCATTGGTACTTGTAATACACCTGCAGCATTTATAGTTTCAAAGAACATGCCTTCGCTTGTACTTGCATTACCTATGGTACCCCAAGCTATCTCATTTCCATTAACGGAGAATTTTGCACTATCTAGTCCCTTTTGATTTCTATAAACTTTTGATGCTTGTGCCAAACCTAATAGACGTGGCATTTGTCCAGCGGTACAAGAGATATCTGCACTACTGTTTTTTTGTTTGGTCAAATCTTTCCAACTACCATCGGCATTTAAGCTGTGGGTAAGAAAGTGTCCGCCCATCTGCCTTCCCGCGCTCATAGGTTCTTTTTCTATATCGGTAGTGGCATAAAGGGCGTGAAAAAACTCCTTGGGATGTAAAAGACCCAACGCCATCATAAACGTTTGATCTCTATAATAACCACTTCTAAAATCTCCGTTTTTAAAAGATCTGGCCATGGCAAGTTGTGGAAGTTCTTTACCGTCACCAAAAATCCCGAATTTGGCTTTACCGGTAAGCACTTCCTTTCTTCCCAATAAACTACAGGTTCTGCTTAAAAAAGCAATTTCATAGTCATTGATAATTTGTTCTTTGAAATCTTCGAAAGAAATATCATTACTGGTTTTAGAAGAAACATCCATGTATTAAACGTGTTTATACAAAATTACCGAATCAAGTACTTTCTAGCAACGCTCTTACCAGTTAATTTATTCCATATTTTTCAACAAATTTGATATTTTTTTAAAAATATCTTAATTTATTGTAAAAATTCTACGGACCGTATTAGAAATTCTTAGTTTAAAACCATTTTCTTGTGAAAAGCCCTGTTAAGGTTTTTGGACTTACGGTAATGATGAATCTTATTTTTTCACCATAATTTGGTTGAGACACTTCCCATCCGTTGTTGGAGTATACTGGTAGGTAAAGTTCAAAGTAGTCGGTAACCAAATTTAATCTGACACCAGAATCATAAACGAATTTACCGTCAAAATCCCTGTTTTTTACTAAACCGGCATCACCATAAAGCTCAATCCATTTCCAAAGATTAAAGCTTCCGTTCATGGTTGCCATCCAATCATTTGAAAAACGGTATCGTTGATCTAAGAAAGATTTAAATCCCCCTTCTGCGATAATAATTTGCTGACTATAAATACCTGAGTCCTCTGATCTTCCTAAATATCCGTAATCAAACAAGTAATCTGTTGGGCGATCTAAGGCAAAACTGAAAAAGTCCGTTTGGGTTTTATTACTTAAAAATTTACCGGCAAAAAATCTAAGATTTAACTGTCTGTTATTCTCAAATAATTTTCGGTATTCATATTCAAATGATAGTTTACTGAAATTTCCTGCTAGCTGAAAATCTAAAAACCATGATTTGTAATCCAGTATTCCATTGTCCCTATTGATGTATCTAGCATTAAACACACTATAATCTGGGTTTTCTGGATCGTTGGCCAAATTCTGTAAAGAAGGGTCAAAGTCCCTTAAAATATTTACATACCTAAATGAAAGAAACTCTCTTTTGTTCGATAAGAGATCAGCTGGTCTAAATCCAAAACTTAAAGACGGAGTTATAGATGTGTATCTGGAATTTTCATTGAAATGGGAGGTAGATGCACCAATACCGTAGTTTGCTACATATAATCCACTTTTACTTAAGTACTTTCTGTAGTTGAATTTTCCATAGCCTACAAAGGCTTTTTCCCTAAAGGAATAAGACGGGGCAAAGTCATAGACAAAGGGTCTCTCAAGCAAGGTTTTGTTATAAAGTCGCATACCCGGTACCCAGCCATCATACACGTTAAAATTTAATATGGGAACATAGAATACCTGGTTGTAATATGGATTCTCAGCATCTTTAAAAAAGGTAAACTTTAGCTTTTTGTTGCTTGATAAAAAGCCTTTAAGTGATTTCCAATTATCTCGCTGGTTAAACTCAGGAATCTTTTGGTCATAATTAAGAACAAGTCTATCTTCTTGATTATTGGGTATGCTAAAGGTTTCTTCTAATTCTATATCTTTAAACCAATATTCTGATATTACGGAATCTTTCTTTAAACCAAAAACAGAAATAGGCACGTTGGTTCCTTCCTTGTTCTTAAGGGTAATATGTAGGGAGTCTGCTTCCTTTTTTACTTTCTTGATCTTGAAATCTATCTTACGATCTGTAGAAACATAATCATTAAAAAACCAATTGATATCAACGTCGGTTGATCGTTTTAAAATAGACTCAAAATCATGAACTTTGACGTTATTTAACTTAAAATACTTGAAGAAGGTTTTTATACTTTCATCAACATGTTCTTTGCCTATATAATCCGCTAAATATGCTAATCCTAGACCTGCCTTGTATTTATTGGCAATTTTTTGATTGAATTTTATTAAAGAATCATTAGAGGTTTCTAATGCCTGATCTAAATTTTTACGAGCAGTTAAATTATAAAGAAAAGAATATTGGTCGTTAAAATCCATTTTGGCCAGTTCAAAACTTCTAAAGCCCCATATTTTAGAAAGTTTGCCCATGAGCTTTTGGTCTGGGTAATATTGCTCTACAAAGGCAATCATTAAATAGTTGGCTATGGCGCTGTTCAACCACTGTTCTTTACGTGGGTTTAAGAACATAGTCTCTTTTAAAATACTATTGATGGCCGTTTTCAAGAATTTCATTTCAAATTGAAATTGTTCTTCATACGGTCTAATGAAAGAGGGGAGTTGGTTTATACCGTAAAGCGGATTTTTGTTATAATCCAGCTCGCTAACCAATATCTTTTCATGAGGGTAGTCACCAAGATTGTTATGTATAAAATTGGCAACCTTGTTAATGGATAGCCCTTGACCTATTGGACTGTATCTTGGTGCTCTAAAATCCGTTAGGAACGTCATGTATGGCGTTCTGTGTGTTATAAAGTTTTTTTGTGGGTTTAGAATGATTTCACCACCACGTTGCAGATTACCTTTTAATTGGGCAAATTGACCATTTGGAAAAGAGGATTCTGATGTTATATCAAAGTTTGAAGCTAAAAAAAGACTATCTGGAAATTTAAAATTTATGACCGTATTGGTCACGTCCATATATAAATCCTCAATGTTCTTATTTGAGTAAAGGTGCCATTTGCCATCATAAACCGCAGGTGTTAGGTACCAATCTTTTAGATAGTAATCTCCCTTATTATCATAACCATACGGAGTGTACTTATTTGGTGGTAACTTCACTTTATAAGTGATATGGATTTTGGTAGACTCGCCAGGTGGTAGAATATCTTTTAAGGTGACCTTTACTATATCTTTACCTTCCGTACGGCTCCATTCAAGTCCATTATAGGTTTCGTCGACTACACTTGTAATTGTAGTTTTACCGCGTTCATCTGCTTTTGCCAAATGAAGCGATTTTTTGAATTCTTGAGCAAACCTCTTTGCTAATGCTGTGTTTTTATCTGAATAGGCATTTGCCCAATCGTTGAAATATATAACACCTAAATTATAGTTAGATTTATTGAAATAGGTGAATTCTTGCTTAATATCCAACTCTTTGGTATACTCGTTTAAACTAACTGTAAGGTTAGTGTTATACTGAGCATAACCAATAGTAATGTTGGTTACTAAGAGAATAATACAGTAAAGGAAAAAGGATTGAAAGTTACGTACCAAGGCTTAGATTAAAAATTAGGACTCATGCTGTGCCCTTTGTAAAAGGAATCGATTATTTCAACTACTTCTTCTTCTGTATCTACTATTTTGATAAGGTTTAAATCTTCCGGACTTATATTGCCCATCTTCAACATGGTGCCTTTAACCCAGTCCATAAGACCTGTCCAGAATTCACTGCCAACCAATATGATCGGGAACTTACCAATTTTATGTGTTTGTATTAACGTTATTGCTTCAAAAAGCTCATCTAAAGTTCCAAAGCCACCTGGCATTACCACAAAACCTTGAGAATATTTTACGAACATTACTTTCCTTACGAAGAAGTAATCAAAATCCAAGCTTTTATCATTGTCGATATAGGGATTGTCATGCTGTTCAAAAGGAAGGTCTATGTTCAGACCCACAGAAGTTCCACCGGCAAGATTTGCACCTCTGTTACCCGCTTCCATAATACCAGGGCCACCACCAGTAATTACACCATAGCCAGCTTCTGCTATACTTTTTGCAATAGAAACCGCCAATTTGTAGTAAGGGTCTTCTTCTTTGGTTCTGGCAGAACCAAAAATAGATACACATGGGCCAATCTTGCTCATACGCTCAAAACCATTTACAAACTCTCCCATTATCTTAAAAATGGCCCAAGAGTCATTGGTTTTTATTTCATTCCAGCCTTTGTGATGTTTTTCTGATCTCATTCGTTTATATATTCTTTTAGATAATTTTTTTATCTATTTATTATTTTAATTCTCTCTTTAAAAATTTAGCCGTGTAGCTTTTCTTGTTTTTAGCTACTTGCTCTGGAGTACCTTTGGCAACCAATTGCCCTCCTGAGCGACCACCTTCGTAACCAATATCAATAATGTGGTCTACCATTTTAATTACGTCCATATTATGTTCAATAACTAACACAGTATTTCCTTTATTGGCTAATTTATTCAAAACTTCCATCAAAACCCTTATATCTTCAAAATGAAGTCCGGTTGTAGGTTCATCTAAAATATAGAAGGTATTACCGGTATCTCTTTTAGAAAGTTCGGTAGCCAATTTTATACGTTGTGCTTCTCCCCCGGATAGGGTGGTGGATTGTTGCCCCAACGATATATATCCCAATCCTACATCTTGGATGGTCTTTAACTTACGATGTATTTTTGGAATAAGTTCAAAAAATGATACGGCTTCGTTAATGGTCATTTCCAGAACGTCTGATATAGATTTGCCTTTATAGCGTATTTCCAAGGTTTCCCTATTGAATCTTTTGCCGTTGCAGGTTTCACATTCCACATAAACATCGGGCAAGAAATTCATTTCTATGACCCTTAGACCTCCACCTTGACAGGTTTCACATCTACCGCCTTTTACATTAAAACTGAATCTACCTGGTTTATACCCCCTTATAGATGCTTCGGTGGTTTTTGCGAACAAAGATCTTATTTCGCTGAACACACCGGTGTATGTTGCAGGGTTTGATCTTGGTGTTCTACCAATGGGAGATTGGTTAATGTCAATTACTTTATCTATATGCTCTAGACCGGTTATCTTTTTATAAGGCATTGGTTTTTTAACGCCATTAAAGTAATGTGCGTTCATTATAGGATAAAGCGTCTCATTGATCAAGGTAGATTTTCCACTACCTGAGACACCGGTTACCCCGATCATTTTCCCCAGTGGGAATTTTACGGTAATGTTCTTTAAGTTGTTACCTGTGCAGCCAGATAACACAATCTCATTACCGTTGCCTTCTCTTCTTTTTTTAGGAACTTCAATCTCCTTAACTCCCGTCATGTAATCCGCGGTCAAGGTATGTACATGTTTTAACTCTTCCGGTGTTCCTTGAGAAATTATTTCACCACCGTTCTTACCCGCTTTTGGACCTATGTCAATGACATGGTCTGCACGCTCAATCATATCACGGTCATGTTCCACTACTATGACAGAATTTCCTATATCCCTTAAAGATTCCAACGATTTTATTAATCTTTCGTTATCTCGTTGGTGTAGCCCAATACTAGGCTCATCAAGAATATAGAGTACGCCTACCAATTGTGAACCTATCTGTGTGGCCAATCTAATACGTTGTGCTTCACCACCTGAGAGCGATTTAGAACTTCTGTTCAATGAAAGGTAATCTAAACCTACATCTAATAAAAACTGTATTCTTGTGGTAATTTCCTTAATGATTTCTTCGGCTATTTTTAGCTGGTTACCACTAAGTTTTTTGTCTAACCCTTTAAAAAATGATGCAAGTTCAACAATGTCAAAATTTGCCAATTCGGCAATATTCTTCTCTTCAATTTTGAAATAAAGTGATTCCTTTTTTAGGCGAAAACCTGTACATGTAGGACATGTAATTTTGTCCATATACTCTTTTGCCCATCTTTTGATTGAAGTAGAAGCGGCCTCCTCGAACTGATTTTTTATAAAGTTTGATATACCTTCATAATCTATCTTATAGGTGCGTTTAACACCTAAGGTTTTTGAATCTACATCAAAACTTTCTTTGCCTCCGTTCAACAGAATCTCAATAGCTTCAGCAGGAATAGTGTCTATTGGGTCCGTGATTTTAAAACTATATCGTTCGGCAATAGTTTCTATTTGTTTAAAGGCCCATGACTTTTTGTAATCTCCCAAAGGAGCAATACCACCACCTTTAATGGATAATTTTTTGTTAGGGAATATTTTCTTTTCATTCACCTCATACACATGGCCTAATCCTTTACAATTGGGACACATACCCTTAGGGGAATTAAAAGAAAATGTATTGGGCTCAGGAGTAGGATAGGAGATGCCTGTGGTGGGGCACATTAAATCCCTACTGAAATACCTAGGTATATCGGTGCCTTCTTCAATCACCATTAAGACGTTGTCACCACTATACATGGCCGTATTGATACTTTCTGATAATCGTTTATGAAAGTCCTCACTTTCTGCAACCTTTAACCTGTCTATAACGATCTCTATATCATGGGTTTTGTAACGGTCCACTTTCATGCCCTTTACAATATCCTTTATTTCACCGTCAACTCTTACCTTTAAAAAACCTTGTTTGGCTATCTGCTCAAAAAGTTCACGGTAATGCCCTTTTCTTGACTTAATTACTGGTGCAAGAATGTTGATTTTCTTGTCTAAATAAGATTCAATGATCAAGTTTTTAATTTGCTCATCGCTATAGCTTACCATCTTTTCACCAGTATTGTAACTATGCGCATCTGCAGCACGGGCGTAAAGTAGCCTTAAGAAATCATAAATTTCGGTAATGGTACCAACGGTAGATCTTGGAGATTTTGAAGTGGTTTTTTGTTCTATGGCAATTACAGGAGACAAGCCATCTATCTTATCAACATCTGGGCGTTCTAAACCTCCCAAAAATTGTCTTGCATAGGCAGAAAACGTTTCAATATATCGTCTTTGTCCTTCTGCATAAATGGTATCGAATGCCAATGATGATTTGCCACTACCAGATAGACCGGTAATAACGACCAATTTATCTCTAGGTATGGTAACATCTATATTTTTAAGGTTATGAACGCGTGCGCCCTTGACCTCTATGTTTTCTTCAAAATTAATCATGTATTCACAGCAAAGTTGCAAAAGTACGATTTTGAGTGCGAATTACATACGTTACCTTTTAGTTTGAAATGCTATAATCTCTTTAATTTTTAATGCAATACGTATATGATGTTATTTATTCATGAAGAACGAGCAAGGGTACAGATGATTGATGGTTTAATTGTGATTTGGAAGGATTGAAAAATAATTGCTGGAACAGATTTATATTTTTTGCTGCCATGGTAAGCATTTCAACACTATTGTCAGTCAGATAGGTGGTAATGGTTTCTTTAATGTTCAATCCTTGAATTTCTTTGAAGCAATGAAAACCTGTAAACATTTCCTTTAAATAATCATGCAAGTAAGCTTTGTTGGCAATTTGGGTGTTTGAGAAGTTTGTTTTTGCCTGCGTAACATGAACCACGTCTAAGGTCGCATTTGATATTTGTAAAACTTCGGTCAAAGATTTAAGAATGGGGTAGGTGTAGAAAATGTTATAATCTGTTGGAAACCCAATTTTGCTTGGTTTTTTGATAGAAACTTTGTCTGATACCACCAATACATTGCATGGTACTTTTGTAATTACATTTACTGTATTGCGGCCAAAAATAGTGTGTTCATAATTTGAAGTGCCTTTTGCACCCATAATAATAAGGTCTATTTTTTTTTCGTCCACGGTTTTTTTAATGATGTCGGTAAAGTTGCCATAATCTCTTAAAGTGATAAACTGATGTAAAAAGTTAGACTTTAATTGTGCTAATTGATCAAAAAAGAGATTCAGTTTTTTATGTATGGGTAATGATGTACCTATACTATTTTTATTGACAGATTTGTCACTTAATTCTTCAACATATAGTACATAAAAGGTGCATTGGTCATAGCCATACAGGCATGCGGCATATTTTAGCGCATTCCAAGAATTTGCCGAGAAATCAGTAGGAATTAATATGTGTTTCATTCATAAGGCTTACTCGTCAAAAGTAATCCCATATTAAATGCTGGTAAATGATATTTATCAGATTTGAATTAATTTACATATTGTAAGGCCTTTAACTCTATAATTTGAATGTTTCTACCTTCAATAACAATGAGTCCTTCTTTTTTAAAACCAGATAATGTACGTATTAAACTCTCTGTAGCTATGCCGGCAACACTTGCCAAATCATTCCTAGAAATTCGTATGGGTTCATTGGGTTTGGTATTCATTAACTCGGCAAATTGGAGTAAGGTCTGCGCCGTTTTTCTTCGAACGGAGCTATAGGCCATTTGTAATAATTGGGCTTTGATCATCGAAATGTTTTCAGACAACAACTCCATTAATTCCATAGAGATGTTCTTGTTCTCATTCAGTATTGTTTTGAGGTTATCTTTAGAAATCCCTGCAAGTTCTACCGTTTCTAAAGCCGTGGCAGTCTCTTGGTACGGTACGTTATTTAAAAAAGAGGTGAAACCTAAGAAGTCATCTGCCTTAGACAATGAGGTAATCAACTCTTTACCGTCAGTATCCATACTATGGCACTTTACAAGACCTTTTAAGATGAGATAAATCTTGTTTGATCTGGCACCCTCATCATAAATTGATTCCCCTGCTTTAAAACTGGAAACCTCACCATTGTCGTCAAAGAAGTTTTTGAGTTCATGAACCGTACGTATTTCATTATCTGTGACACCATGTTCTTTGGTGCTCTCATCTTGCATACGTTTAATCAATTCTGCTTTTGCAAGTCTACTTTCAATAGCGCTGATAAGATCTTCTTCATCAAAAGGCTTGGTAAGGTAATCATCTGCACCTAGATCCATTCCTTTCCGTATTTCTTTGTGCTCAGTTTTAGCCGATAAAAAGATAAAAGGAATTTGTTTTGTTTTTTCGTTATTAGATAATTGTTGTAGCACTCCATAGCCATCCAATTCTGGCATCATAATGTCGCAAATAATAATGTCCGGCACATCTTCAATGGCTGCATCAACACCTATTTTTCCGTTGGGTGCGGTATTTACGCTATAACCAGCTAATTCTAAAAGTTCTTCCGTGTTTTCACGTAAGGCCTTGTCATCTTCGATCAATAGAATTTGTTTCATAATGTTAGCTGGTTTTTAAATTAGGTATACTTAGTGTAAACGTAGATCCAACACTTATTTTACTGGTGAATTCTAGACTTCCTCCTAAGTTTTCCATATGTTGTTTTGCGATATTAAGACCAATACCGGTACCTTGGGTTAGTAATGCGTTTTCTGCTCTAAAATAGCGATTAAAAATATGCTTCTGTTCTTCTTGGGGAATACCAATGCCTTGGTCAATTACGCTAATGATTATGTTAGTATCGTTCAATGTCACTTTAATGGTAATAGTAGTATCTTCAGGAGAGTACTTTATGGCGTTATGTATTAAATTAGATAAGGCCAACTCTAGTGTTTTTTCATCAAAATTGATGTTTAGCTCGTCAATATTTTCTGGGTAATGAATTTGTTGACCAGATTTTAAAAGCATATTACTATTGTATACTACTTCGTTTACAATTTTGCTTAACGGAAATTCTTCTACTTTGTAATTCACTTTGCCGGACTCTAAACGCTCTACAGATAAAAAATCGGTTAGTATGGTGTCTAAATATTTTACTTTACTTTTAATTGTTGCCACATGTTTGTCCCTCTTTGGTTGCTGATCGGTCTGAGTATATTTTCCTAGCAAGGTGATAGAGGTGAGTATACTACTTAAAGGCGTTTTAAATTCGTGCGATACCAATGATAAAAACCTGGTCTTTAATTCGTTGAGTTCTTTTTCTACGGCTAGAGCTTCCGTTAATTGCTGTGTGCGTTCCTCAACTTTTTTCTCTAGATTTTCGGTGTAATTTTTTCTTTCGGTTATATCTAGTATAAATGCTACGAAAACCTTCTTTTTTCCTAATTCGGACAACTGCAAATGAACTTCTACTGGGTAAGTAGAACCATCCTTTCTACCGTGTATCGTTTCAAATTTAACTTTGGGAATTTCATTATTAAGTAATGGGGAAATCAATTTTTTAAAGTTTTCTTCATTGAACTCCGGTTTAATGTCTACCGGGGTCATTTCATACATTTCCGTTATGGTATAACCAATGTTTCTTTGCGCTTCTTTATTGACATTCAAAAACTTGAAGGTTTCTGCATCAAACACAAAAATTTCGTTGAGGGATTCGTCAAAAATTCGTGCCCAATGACTTAGTTCTTCTTCTTTGTTCTTTCTTTCGGTAATATCGATCACCAAGGCCATAACATAAGTAGATCCGTAAAATTCAAACGGATTTAAGCCGGCCTCTACCGGAAATTCTTTGCCACTTTTAGTAATGCCGTAGAGATTTCTACCGTGTCCCATTTGTCGTTTATCACTATTGGCAATAAACTTGTTTACATTTTTACTATGGTTGGCAAGATATCTTTTAGGTATTAAGATATCCAACGGTTTTCCTAATAATTCCCCCTTTTCATACCCAAACATTTGTTCTGTAGACGTATTGGTGGCCACTACATTTTGTTGGGCATCAACAACAATAATACCTTCTGAAACTCCTTCTGAAAGCAAATTGAAGATATCACTGTTCTTTTGAAAATCTTGCATAGTATCAAATATATAGATTACGACTGATTTTTATCATATATAAAGTGGGTTCTGAGCTGTATTTTCATGGTAAATTCATAGAAAAATTATAAAATGGAAAATACTGCGAAAACAATGAACGGTCTTTATGAGAGCTTAGGAAAGCTTTTTTATGCCGTGGCTATGTGCGATGGTAGCGTACATAGTAACGAATGGGATAAAGTTAAGGAGTTGGTGAAAGAAGATTGGTTGTACGTAGATGATTTTACGGATCGGTATGGTACAGACGCCGCTAACCAAATTGAAATTGTATTTGATGTTCTTATGGAAACTTCAAAAGGGAGTAAGGAGTGCTTTGGAGAATTTGTGGAATTTTACAAGGAGCATCCACATGCTTTTTCAGATGAGATAAAAGCCTTGACCCAAAAAACGGCCAAGGCTATTGCAAATTCATTTTCAGGTAACAATAAATCTGAGCTAATACTTTTGGCCAAGATCAAATTGTTACTCAACTAATGCTATTTCATTAACTTTTTTATATCTGGGTCTGCGTATATTTTCTGCACCATTTCACTGTACAAACTGGAGAATGTCGTATTCTCTGCCAAGTTGCCAAATAAAGATTCTTGTTTTATAAAGGCAAGTGGGTCTTCATTGGTTTTACTGGCGGCTTGGTGCAGTTGGTCTTGCATGGCATCTATAATTTCTATGGATTCACCATTTTTATTTACGCCCTTATCACTATAATAACACCATGCAGCTATCACTAAAGTTGCATATTTAATACTGCCACCCTTAGCCAGATTATCTTGAATGGTGGCGATTAAAAATTTAGGAAGTTTTGCCGAACTCTCTGAGCAAATTCTACTAACACTATCCTTTATGTTTGGGTTGGCAAAACGTTCTTGTAGACTGTCCTTATATGTTGTAAGATCAATTCCTTCTAGCTTATCTAATACGGGTGTTGCTTCCTTATCCATAAAAGCTCTTAAATAGGTAACAAAAAGATCATCTTCCATACAGGCATTAATGGTTGGGTGACCATGCAATGCGCCTAAAATGCCTAGCACGGAATGCCCAGCGTTTAAAAGGCGCAGTTTCATTTTTTCGTACGGTTTTACATCTGGTACAAATTGTACACCTACTTTTTCAAACGCAGGTCTTCCGTTAGAAAAGTTATCTTCAATGACCCATTGTATAAAAGGCTCACAAGTTACGGGCCACTCATCTTTTAGGTTGTAAGTTTGTTCTAAATAGTCAATGTCGGCCTGTGTGGTTACAGGGGTAATGCGATCAACCATGCTGTTAGGAAAGCTCACCTCTTCTTCAATATATGAAGCTAACTCTTCATCTTGTTTGTTGGAAAAAGTTAGCAACATTTCTTTGGCAACATCTCCGTTGTGTTGAATATTGTCACATGACATTACGGTAAAGGCCGGTAAACCGTTCTCCTTTCTTTTTCTAATGGCAGCGGTCAAAAATCCATAAATGGTTTTTGGCTCTTCTGGGTTCGCTAATTCATGTTGCACATCTTTATTCTCAAAATCGAATTCACCTGTAGCCGGATTAAAATTATACCCACCTTCCGTGATGGTCAATGATACTATTTTTGTGTCAGGATGCGCCATTTGGTCAATCACGACATTGGGAGTGTCAAATCCCAATTTAAAATCTATGATAGCACCAATAACTTTAGAATCAATTTTTCCATCCGGATGTTTGATTATTAAGGTGTACATACCGTCTTGCTGTTGCAATACATCATGTATTTTTTGATCACCTTTTCGCAAGCCTATACCACAAATTCCCCATTCAGATGCATTTTCTTTTTCCTGTAATAAATGGGTGTAATATGCTTGGTGTGCTCTGTGGAACCCACCTACGCCAACATGTACAATTCCTGATTTAAGAGTATCTCTTTGATAAGATGGTGTAGGTAATTGTCTGCTTATTTCTGCTAAATTCTTCGAGTTCAACATCGTTTCTTTTGTCATTTTTTAGCTAATATTTTTAGATTTTCCGCGTAATAATGCCGCATAGGCAGTAACAAAGTAAACTACCGTGCATATAAACGCATAATAGTAAAAGGTTTCTCTATTTTCAATGTAAATATTTTCGCTTGCACTGCTAAACAATACAATGCCCGCCAAAATTAAGGTTATGATCAAAGCAATGAGCGATACTATCTTTAAAATTTTTGTGAGTAGCGTGGTGTCCTTCACTGGTTTAGTTTCGGTTAAACTTTTTTCTTCTTGGTAGGAAATGATTTTTTCATTTCTTAACCTCTCTTTTTCTTTTTCTTCCGGATATTTGTTTTTAGCACCAAATTTACCGGCAAGAACGGTGTAAATGATTATGGTGAAAATCCATGTAGGTATAAATAAATAGAAGAAAGACATTACGTTTAAGGCATTTAAACCAAACCCAAAAACTAATCCTAATCCCCATGAAGCAATGGCAGGTGTGCTAAAGGTTAGATTACGGTAGGCCGACCAATAACGGGTGTACCCTATTCTTGGGAAAATTTGGTGTTCGGCAAATACTATTGCGCCTACAGGTACAACCAATAGACCGGCATAGGTAAGTAAGGGCAGAATTTGAGAAAACACAAAAGGAAAACAAGCAATGGCAATGGTAATAAGACCAACGATAATGGTTGTTTTTTTACGAGAGTGTCTGTGGAATATGGCTTGTGCAGCCAACCCTGCCCTATATAAGTTAGTTATTGCAGTGGTCCATCCGGCAACGATAACAATGACAAATCCGGACCATCCCAAAGCATAGAAGGCTACATCTCCTGGATCTAATTCAACGATAGTTTTACCTATGATCACAGCTGCACCGGCACCCATAATACCAGCTGCGATCCATGCAACGAAATGACCGAACATCATACCCGTACTGGTTGCTAGCCCGTATGATTTCTTTTTGGCAAATCGTAACAACGCCATATCAATTAAACCAAAGTGGGTAATGGTATTGGCGGCCCATGCAAAGCCAATAACTTCCAATAATCCAATGCCAGGTTCCCCAGCACTGTTGATTCCGGTCCATATGGATTTATCGCCCAATGAAATCAATTCATTCCATCCGCTGGGTAAGGTAGTTCCTAAAACATCAAGGGATAATGCAGGTAATAAAACCATAGCACCGCTGGTAAACATTACAAATAACCATGGCGCACATATTCCAGAAAATTCGGATACTGCGTTAAAACCATATAAAGCAATGGATACAACCACCAGACCAACACAAAAAACAATGACCACAAACCACATATTGGTAGGGTACCAATTAAGTTGTGCCGGAATGTCAAAAGCAAAACGTACCGCAGTGGCAGATACGGTAATCATTGCTGCGGATATAACGGAGAAAATAATGACATTGGCCCAATTGTAAAGCTTGGTCATAGAATCCCCCGCAATCTTATTCAGGTAGGTATACAAGCTTAATCTTGTGTCTACGGCGATAGGAGAGGTAATGAACGTCCAGCTTAAGACCGCTAATATATTACCGATCAGAAGCCCTAAAATAATATCCATTGTTTTTGCTCCAAGGGCTACGAAAGTAGCTCCAATAACAAATTCAGTTGCTGCTACGTGCTCGGCGGCATATAGACCGGCAAAATGAGTCCAATCGTGTAATTTATGTTTTGCAACGGGTAATTGCTCTTCGTTTAATTTTTTTAATGCGGAATAATCTTGAGTAGTTGGCATTAGCTGAGTTGGTAGTTAAGTTTGTAATACAATTTATGTAGCATACTGTTCCAAGACTTCGTATGCTTACATCTGTTTGAACAGGGGTGCAATGTATTTAAATTATATACAAACCCCCATATTTTTTAACAGTTTTGTAATACAGTTTTGTAACAAATAGGTGCAAATATTTAATAAAATGCCAAAAACACAGTGCTATTTCTGAAAATCAATAAGTTTTAAACCATTATCAAACTTAATGTTGGTCCAATTTACCTTGATCCAAGGAGCATCCGTAACATCTGCATTCCATGTAGATTTTTTATATTGACGTTTGGTCGGAATAAGCATGTCATCTACTTTTTCATATTCCAATACCATTAAGTTAGGAGTTTCCATAGCTCCAAAATCCGCAACGGTAAATAAGAATTGGTCTACTAACATTGTATTCTTGTTGATATACAATTGATAGATGTCGGTCGGTTTGGAGTTACCAAAGTCGAATGATACCTTAACAATGTCATAGTTCTTATCATCCACAGTTTTCTCCCCTAAATATTCATAAGTTATCCCGGGATCTAATAATTTTTGAAACATGGTAAACCAATAGAAATTAGTAGGTCTATTGAAAGCGACTCTTTTTAGGGCTACAGAATCTTCGATGATATTTCCATTATGCTTTAGCCAATATACCTTTCCGTTATATCCTTGTTCAATGGGACCATCAAAATTACTTAAGGTTCTCTGGTGTTTTTCATATTTTCCATAAGATAATTCACCGTCAAAAATGTATTTTTCGGTTGTTATATCGGTTTTGCCATCGGGCGTTTGGTAGGTATATGTGTAAACTACATCCTTCTTATTTCTTAAAGTTTTGTAATCACCTACTTTTTCAATCATTTTAGAGACAAGTTCATGTCCTTTGTTTTTATAGGTAGACGTAACAGTTTCCTCATGCTGTACTTTTTTATCGTTTTTACAAGAGAAAGTTAGTATGCTAAGAAAAATTAGGCTTGAAATTTTATAATTCATGATGATAGGTATAGTTTCTTGTAATTTGTTTTTGATCATTTAAATGTAGCTATATAAATGTTTTAAGCTTATGGTAGGCTGATAAGTCTATCGGCAACCAGTTTCAAGTTTTGTTCATTTATTTCTGGGGTAGGGGAAAGTGGATACAATTGCGCACCTGGTCTACTAATGAATGCTCCTCTCCAGCCAGCCCATAATGCTCCAGAAATATCCCAACCATGGGCCGCTACCAATAAGCATTCCTCTGGTTTGATGTTCATTTTTCTGGCTGCCCAATTATATGCATCTACATGTGGTTTAAACTTGCCCATATCCTCAATGCTTAAACGTTGATCAAAATACTTGGTGAGTCCTGCATTTTTAAATTGTGTTTCAACACCTTTATTGGATGAGTTTGTGAATGAAACTAAAGTATAGCCGGCATCTTTTAAGCGCTGCAATGAAGAAGCAACTTCAGGGTGTGCGGGTAACAAACGGATAGGATCAACAATTGATTTTTTAGCTTCTTCATGAGTTAAGGTGATACCGTTATTTGCCGCAACCATTTGTAAGGCTGCGGCGCCAATAATGGCAAAATCATTGTATTGATTGGCAACTGTGGAAACCAAGGAGTACTGCAACATGGTTGTAAACCATAGCGGTAGCAGGTCGTTTCTGCCGTTAAGGGCTTTGGCTACGCTATCTTTCATGGCGGTTAAATCCAACAAGGTTTCATTGACATCAAAAAAAAGAACTTTGGGTCTATCGGTCTTTGGTTCTTTTTTATTAGCAAAGCCTATAGCAGGTATTGTTGCACCTGCCGCTCCTAAAATGGTTGATTTCTTAATAAAGTCTCTTCTGTTGTTTTTCATGATATATATAATTATAAAAACATTCTATGTGGTATGTTTTTAGGTAAAAAAATTATTGCTTTATTTGATTTAGGTACATAGATAGCCCATTTAGATATTCGTTGATTACTTCATCATCATTATAAAGTTTTCGAATTCCACGTATACCTTCAAAGGCGCTGATTAAATAAATAGCGGCCGCAGCACTTGAAATATCCTTTTTGATGGTATTTTCAGACTTTCCTCTATCAATTAATTCTACGAGTGCCCTTTTCCATTCCTCTATAATATTTTTTAGTGCTTTTTGATATACATTTTCATAATCCCCAATTTCATTGATGAGATTATTTGTGGGGCAACCGTGTTTCTTCTCATACATGGAGAAAGACTTTAGGCTGTTTAAAAAAGTATCTTCTAAAATAGCATATGCATTACCGTTTTGGTATAGAGGATATACCATTCTTTTTTGAACTCTGCGCTGTAATTTTTGTGTAATTACTTCAATGCCTAATTCTTTTTTATTTGCATAATGGTGATAGAAGGCTCCTTTAGTCATCGTAGTTGCCTTCATTATTTTATCAATGCTTGTCGTTTTAAAACCTTCTTCGTAAAACAACTTAAACGCTTCGTTAAGAATCAGTTGTTTAGAAAGCTCAGATTTTAATGCCTGTTTCATTTTGTAAAGTTCGAATAAAAAATACGGTATAGAATGTTTTTTAAGCTGATTTAACTAATTGTTAACTGTAAATGCTGTTAATAATATAAAATGGGAGGTTGGCTATTCATAGTTTTTCCACCAATCTGTATAATTGTTTACAGTATCTTTTACTATGATTTCTTGTCCAATTTCCGGTGAAATTATATTTAGGTTCAATTCTTTTGCCTTAGCCTTCACTCGTACAATGGGATCTGTCCATTCATGTAAAGCCAATTTAAAACCGGCCCAGTGTATGGGCATTACATTTTTAGCTTTAATATCTACGCCTGCCATAGCTGTTTCTTCAGGCATCATATGTATATCTGACCATTTTTCATTGTACTGGCCGCACTCCATTAAAGCCAGATCAAACGGACCATATGTATCTCCAATTTCTTTAAAATGGCTTGCATACCCACTGTCACCACTAAAAAATATATTATCTGTTGTTGTGGTAATCACCCAAGAGCTCCATAATGTACTTTGACCGTTATTCATTTTTCTGCCAGAAAAATGCTGTGCCGGAGTACATACTAATCTTATATCGTCCAGTGCCGTTTCTTGCCACCAGTCCATTTCTGTAATTTTCTCTTTTGGTATGTTCCAAGCACTCAAATGAACACCAACCCCAAGTGGTGTATAGAAGTGTTTGGTTTTATCCTTGATCTTCAAAACTGATTCATAATCTAAATGATCATAATGATCATGCGAATATATTACGGCATCTATGACAGGTAGCTGATCAATTTCTATGGGGAATTCTTTATTGAAACGGCTGCTGCCCAATAGCGGGTGAGGTGCAGGTACTTTGCCGAACATTGGATCTATGAGGATGTTTTTCCCATTTATCTGTAATAAAAAGGAAGAATGACCAAACCAGATCAATCTGGTATCACCTTTGTAATTTGAAACATTTACCTTTTTTAGATGTTGTGGAATAATATCTTTTGTAGGTCTTCCATTAGGTACTTTTGTGGTAAAGAACGTGTATACCAGGCTTAAGGTTTCACTTAAACTCATTTCTTTTGGTACATCATTACTATTTCTGAATTTACCATCTTTATAGTTACTGGATAGTTGATAGGTTTTTTGTTGCTCTTTTGAAACATCTCCGCCAAAGCTTGGGTAATAATTGGTGAATAATAAATAGATCACCACTAAAACTCCTATAATAGATACTATTGCTATCATTATTTTTTTTAAAATTTTCTTGAACATTTACTATTATTTGATGCACTGGTTGGTTTAGCGCTTTTGTAACGTATCGTTTTTAAAGCGTTTAAAAAGTGAATATACGTATTCGCACTTTGTGATTTAGGGATGCTTATTATTTTAAATATGACCTTCGCTTAAATTTGGGTTCAAAATTAAGCAGATACAATACCATATCCGTACACTATTTACCAATTATTGAACACATTTTCCCAATTAGTCCATAAGCAAACATTGATTATAAAAAAATTAGGGTCTAAGCTTAATGCTTAGACCCTAATTAACGGGTTATGTATTCTATTTGTTTATACCACAGAATAGCATATTAACCCCATAACTCTATACCGTTTGAGATGTAGTTTTTGAAAAGTATTTTTTCTTCAACCAAAAGGAAACCTTTACTAAAAAAATCAATGCAGGTACCTCAACCAAAGGACCAATAACTCCAGCAAATGCTTGACCGGAATTTAGACCGAATACGGCAATAGCAACTGCAATGGCCAATTCAAAATTGTTTCCGGCTGCCGTGAAGGCTACAGAGGCTGTTTTATCATATTCCGCTCCGGTTGCCTTGGTGAAAAAGAAACCTATGATAAACATTAATGTAAAATAGATCAGTAACGGTACTGCAATAATCAGCACATCCATTGGTATTTCTACAATCAGTTCACCTTTTAAGGAGAACATGATAACAATGGTAAATAATAGCGCTATCAAAGTCATAGGTGATATGGCGGGAATAAATTTGGTAGTGTACCATTCTTCGCCTTTTAATTTCACTAAAATCAATCTACTTAATATGCCCATTAAAAATGGTAAGCCTAAATAAATGGCTACACTTTCTGCAATGGTGCCAATTGATATATCTACTATGGCACCCTCAAAGCCGAAGTAGGGAGGAAGCACGGTGATAAATATCCAAGCATAAAAACTGTATGCAAATACTTGAAATATACTGTTCAATGCTACTAAACCTGCTCCATATTCACTGCTGCCATCGGCAAGATCGTTCCAAACCAATACCATGGCAATACAACGAGCCAAACCAATTAATATAAGACCTACCATATATTCTGGATAATCTGATAAAAAGGTTATTGCCAAGATGAACATTAATACAGGACCAATTATCCAATTTAGGATTAAGGAAATCGACAGAATTTTAGTGTTTCTAAATACTTTTGGTAGCAACGCATAGTTCACTTTTGCCAATGGTGGATACATCATTAATATGAGACCTATGGCAATAGGAATATTGGTTGTGCCACTGTTGAAGGTGTTTATGATGTCTGGAAAGCTTGGAAAAAAATAACCGATTCCTACGCCTAAAGCCATTGCGGCAAATATCCACCAAGCTAAATTCTTATCTAGAAAACTTAATTTTTTAGTTGCCATTTCTATTTATTGATTTGTGAGAATATGTAAAACAATTCTGTTGCAATTTGAATACTTCTTTCAGCGTATTTTTCAGCTTGTTGCGGTGTGTTGTCAAAAGCCTTTGGGTCTTCAAAAGTAATAGGAACCCTTTTTTCTGCACCAGCAATAAATGGGCAACCGCCATCTGCTTGGGAGCATGTCATCACCGCTGCAAATTCTGACGCAGGATTAAACGGATCTTCATATGATTTTGAAAAACCTATAACCGGATGCTCGTTCTCAGAAAATTTAATGGCATAAACCGGATTGCTGGTTTCTGAAAGTTTTTGAATCTGAAATCCTTGATTCTTTAAAGTCTCCGCAACCATTGGGAATAAGGCGGTAGCCTCCGTTCCACCAGAATAGCAATTCACATTTTTAATATTGAAATATGTTGCCATCGTCTGTGCCCATACTTGAGATAGATGACTTCTTCTTGAATTGTGGGTGCAAATAAAATTTATTCTAATAGCTGAATTAGCTGTTGTTTTCTGTTGAATAAAATTTATTAGCGGTTGTAAAACTTCTTTGCGTTCTTCTGTAATGGAATCAGTACTTAAAGAGCTGATGAATTGCGCTATTTCTGGTAACATAGTTGTTTCTTTAGTGATCATGTTATGGTGTATTATTAATGGTTAACAGCAGTTTCCGTCTGGTGAGCAACAAGGTTCATTATTGATTTCAGAAAGATTTAATTTTGGTTTTTCTGCCGGTATGCCACAGTTGTCTTTTGCCAAACAGTCCGTTTGCTTAGATGTTAGTCTAAAATTGGCACCGTCAAAATCTAATCCGAATTTCTCAATGGTATTGCCTTGGTACTCAACTTCTATTTCCAAATCTTCTATTCCCAATACCTTTTCAGAAAGTTCAATAATGTGTATTAATTTCTCTGGATGTAATCTATGGTCATAATCATCTGCATTCCATAATTGAAAGTTGACCACTTCTTCATTACGGACCGTGCCGCCACAATCAATAAAGTTTTTGGTTATTTTACCTACCTCGGTAACATGAAAGTGATTTGGTACCAATTCGCCATTCGGTAATTGAAAGGCGATAGTTTCAAGTGCTGCTAAGTGCTTTTTAATTTCTGATAGTTTCATAATGCTATGTTTTAAATTTTCGTATTTATATTAGTACATCGCAATAATGCGATAAAAGGATTCAAATTTTTTTAACAACAATTATTGTTAGAAATATCTTGATCTAGAAAGTGTGTCATAATATCTTTCATGCTCGCCCAATTTTCTTTGTCAATACAATAGCAAACACTGGTGCCTTCTACATTGCCTTTTATTAAACCTAAATTTTTAAGTTCTTTTAAATGCTGTGAAATAGTGGGTTGTGCTAAACCTATTTCATTGACCAAATCTCCACAGATACAAGTATCAATTTTAAATAGATGTTGTAAAATGGCTACACGGGCAGGGTGACCAAATGCTTTAGCGAACAAGGATATCTTGTTCTGCTCATCAGTAAACATTTCAGTTTTTGCTAAACCCATTCTTTAAATAATTGTTTCATTGCAATATTACGATATAATATAGAACAACTAAGATAATTGATCGTTAAATTTGTGTTATGTGAAAGCTATAAACATAAATTACACCCTATTTCGTAGGGAAAAATAATTCTTTCTGCCTCTTTCTAAAGGCTTTAGGGGTTTCGCCTACAGCTTTTTTAAATGTTTTTGTAAAGTATGAATTATCATAAAAATTGAAGAAATGGGCAATTTCTTCGCTACTCATATCGGTATATACTAGATACCTTTTTATTTCTATGATCAACTTTTCATTGATCAGTTCACTTACGCTCTTGCCCATAGCCTTTTTGGTAATGCGGTTAAGGTTTTGGGGTGTCATATATAATTGAGCGGCATAATCTACCACACTTCTATTGTTTTTAAACTGTTTGTTTATTAAAGATTCTAAGGTCATCATATGCTGGGTGTCAACACTTATTTTACTTTCTTTTGATGCTCGGTAAAGTCTTGATAGTTTTACGAGGACTTGGGTGAGTTGAGCTTCAAGCATTTCATACTTTAAAAAATCATCATTCACATATTCTGTGTCCATTTCATTTATAAGTCGTTGAAACATCAGTAAATCTTCTTCTGATAATTCAATAAAAGGCTCACTTAAAAATCTATTGAAAATGGGTAAGGATTGTAACCATTGTTGTGCTCCATGTCTTAATATAAAGTCTGCTTGAAAGAGTACGCCAATACCTTCTGTAAACTCACCGTTAATGGCGAATACTTGCCCGGGACCTCCAAAATAAACCGTGTTTTTTTTGGGTTTGTAACTATTGAAATCAATATTTAGTTCACTATTGCTTTCCACAAAAAATGAGATACCGTAGTTAACGTTTCTAAACGGATTGCCACTTATTATGTATTCGGGCATATTTTCAGGCTTCAGTAAAATAAATTTCGGCTGTGTGCTACTCTTTTGATTTGCGTAATCAGCATACAGTTCCGGTATTCCAATTTGTGGTATATCTTCCATAAAAAATGGTATTTATTTATTTAAAACTACCATTTTATGAGCTAAATAGTGCTTTTTTATGGTATAATGTTCTAATAATACCATAATAGGATATTTAATTACCATTTTTGCGATTAGATGCTACGTTAACTTTGCGCCTCAAAATAGATAATTCTAATATGATGCGTAAATCTGAATTTGGTATGAAGAAAAAATACCTGTGGTATCTACCAAAAAGTCTTTCAATTGTTTTTTTGGTGCTATTAACTATAAGCTGTGGTAACGAGGAAAAACCCAAGGTGAATAAAACCATTAAGGTGGAGGTTATCAACGTTGGTCTCAATACCAATAATTCTCAAGGTAAAGTAGCTTATAATGGTACAATAGAAGCAGATGTAGCTATAAAGTCTAGCTTTCAAGTATCTGGTAATGTAGTACATGTTCCTGTATCTATTGGCGACTTTGTAAAGAAGAACCAATTGATTGCACAAATTGATGCTACTATTTACTCTAGTCAATATGAACAACAACTTGCCCAGGTGCGTTTGGCAAAGGAAAATTACGAGCGTATCAATAATGTCTTCCAGAAAGGAAGTATTGCAGAGATAAGAATGTTAGAAGCTAGATCACAATATGAACAGGCACAGGCAGCTGCAAAAATGACCTATGAAAATGTACGCCATGCAAAACTTTATGCCTCAATGGACGGGTATGTAAGTGACAAAATGATGGATGTTGGAGATTTGGCGCAACCTGGTCAACCGGTAGTGGAGATCGTGAATATCAATGCTGTAAAAGCTGTATTTCCAATACCTGATGGAGAAATCAATTCCATAACAAATGGTGATTCTGCAAATGTAAGCCTTCCAACATTGGACAAATCAGTTATAGGAATTGTGGATGAAGTTTCCATACAATCCAATCAAGGCTCACCTGTGTATACGGCATATGTAAAATTGAACAATCCCGATAAACAGATAAAACCTGGTATGACCTGTAATGTGCGTTTACAGGATAAGGTAGACCAGAATAAAAATGTAAAAGAGGTTATCGTAATTCCTTCAGAAAGTATTGCGGTTACAGAAGATGGTAAACAATATGTATATATAGTTGACAATGGTATCGCGGAAAGAAAATATATAGAAACTGGCGAATTGTATGATAGTGGTATAGTGGTTAAAAAGGGACTTGCCAAAGGAGATCATCTTATTATATCTGGTTATCACAAACTAACACAGAGTACACCGGTAGAAATTGTTAATGACGCTAAGTAGTTTTTAAGATGAAGAAAAAAAGCGGAGCCATAGATTGGGCCTTTAAACATTCTACATTTCCTATAGTACTTGCGTTATGCTTGGTACTAATGGGTGCTTATGGGCTTTTTAACATGCCTAGAAACGAATTCCCCGACTTTACCATAAGACAAGGTCTTATTATTGGGTCGTATCCGGGTGCCTCTTCTGAAAAGGTAGAGCAAGAATTGACCTCAAAAGTAGAAGAGTTTTTATTTGGGTACAATGAGGTTGACAAGACCAAAACCTATTCGTATTCCAAAGATGGTCTAATGTACATCTATGTAGAGATATCGGACAAAATAGACCATAATGCTACTGAACAGTTTTGGAATAAGCTAAAGTCAGAGGTGTTGATCTTTCAACAGCTTGAGCTTCCTAGAGAAGTTCAGGGTGTTATGGTGAACAGTGATTTTGGTAGTACGGCTGCCTTAATACTTGGTGTACAATCAGATACCAGACCGTACAAAGATTTACAACGACATGTAGAGGATATAGAAGATGAGTTACGACAGATTGATAACATGGCAAAAATTTCGCATTCGGGCGGACTTACAGAGCAAATTGCCGTGTATGTGGATCAAGATAAATTGGCTAGTTATGGCATAACGCCTAGCAGTATTTCTAATAGTTTACAGAATCAAGGTGCCGTAGTGAGTGCGGGTACGTTAGAAAATTCAGAAAGGGAAAGACCTATCTATCTTGAAACTTCATTGAAGACCGAAGCTGATATTGCCAATCAGTCCATAAAAACGGAAGAAAACGGAAATATCATACGTGTACGAGATGTTGCCCGTGTTGTTCGTGAATATGATGACCCAGATTCTTATTTGACCATTAGCGGGTCTAAGGGTATGATCATTACTTTAGAAATGGCGAAGAAAGGCAACATTGTTCAATTCGGTGAAGAAATTGATGAGCGATTAGAAAAGGTGATCAGTGAATTGCCAAGTGATATTACCATTACAAAAATTGCGAATCAGCCAGAAGTGGTCGATCATTCTATAAGCCACTTTATGAAAGAGTTTGGTTATGCCTTGATCGGTGTAATCATCGTTACCCTAATATTGCTTCCGTTCAGGGTGGCATCGGTGGCGGCAGCTACCATACCTATTACCATTTCAGCAACACTTGCCATAATGTACTTTATGGGAATAGAACTGAATACGGTAACGTTAGCGGCTCTTATTGTGGTGCTGGGTATTGTAGTAGATGATCCTATTGTAATTATAGATAACTATGTAGAGAAACTTGATGAGGGTATGTCAATACCTGAAGCTGCCGTTAGTAGCGCCAAAGAGCTTTTTCCTTCTGTATTTACCGCAACATTGGCTATCTCGGCAACATTTTATCCGTTGTTGTTCTTCATGGAAGGTGTGGCATCAGATTTCATTAGCGCATTTCCATACGTTATAATTATTGCGCTTACATTATCCTTGATCATATCTATTTTATTGGTGCCTTTCATTAATTCACTTTTTATAAAAAAGGGATTACATGATAACCCTCAAGAAAAAGGACAAGATGATAAAAAATCTATGTTGGACAGACTGCAATCCTTTTTTGACAATGCGGTCAATAAAGCCATGGAGCGTTATAAATTGACCATTGGTTTAGGTATTGCGGCAGTAGTGGTTGGTGTATTGCTTTTTGGAGGCATTAGTCAGCAATTATTTCCAAAAGTGGAACGTAATCAATTCTCAATAGAGATCAATTTAAACCCAGGGAGTAGTCTAGATGAAACTACCAAGGTGGTAAACGGATTGGAGAAAGTATTAAAAGCCGATGAACGTGTAGCATTTTACACCAGTTTTATAGGTCAAAGTTCTCCTCGTTTCCATACGCTGTATGCACCAAACCTGCCAGCAAAAAACTATGCACAAATTTTGGTAACCACCATATCTGACGATGCTACGGTTGAGGTTTTAAACGAGTATGATGAAAAATATGCGGATATGTATCCAAATGCATATTTAAGGATGAAGCAATTGGATATGGCAGGTACCAACGCGCCTATAGAGGTAAGGTTGTATGGTACTGATGTTGATCAGCTTAAAAAGTATGGCGATACCATAATCAATATTGCACGTAATACACCAAAAACACTTTGGAGCAGAACTGACTTTGGCAGTATGAAAGAAGCTGTAAAAATGGATGTTAAGCAGAATGAAGCTGCAAGGCTAGGTCTAAACAACAGGGATATTGCCAATGCCGTTGCAGTAAACACTACGGGTTTAGAAGCTACAGAGGTTTGGGATGAGGAGTATACTATTGATGTAAAGATTAAAAGTGAGAATCAGCATCGCCAAAATGTATCGGATCTGCGTCAGCTATCTATAATTTCTGCTCAGAAACAAGCAAAGGTTCCTTTACGACAAGTAGCAGAGATTACTCCGCAATGGTCTCAAGAACAAATTACCAATAGAAATGGAAACCGTTGCCTTACCGTTCGTGTAGACATTACCAAAGATGCGGTTGCCAATGAGGTACTCGCAGAAATGATACCTCATATTGATGAAATCACCTTTCCGGAGGATATCAGAATAGAGTATGGTGGTGAGTATGAGCTACAAATAGAGAACAATAAACCAATGGGACTTTCCCTTATGCTTAGTGTGGTATTGATTTTCTTGATATTGCTATGGCACTTTAAAAACTTTATGCACGCACTTTTAAGTTTCATCACCATGCCATTGAGCATTTTTGGTGCGGCTTTAGGGTTGATATTGATGCAGTATCCTTTTGGATTTACCTCATTCCTTGGTCTTTTGGCGCTATGTGGTATTGTAGTAAGAAACGGAATTATATTAATTGATTATGCAGATGAGTTAAGGCATGAACATGGCTACAGTGTTAAAAAAGCCGCTATTCTAGCAGCGGAAAGACGTATGCGCCCTATTTTCTTGACATCTTCCGCAGCAGCTGTTGGGGTAATACCTATGATCGTTAGTCGCTCTAGCTTATGGGGACCGCTGGGTACCGTAATTGCATTCGGACTCATGTTCTCCATGGTACTTACTTTATTTGTTCTTCCTGTGTTGTACTGGTTGTTTTTTAGAAAAGAGGATAATGAGACTACCACGGAAGAAGTGTTCAACACTAATGTTTAATAGTAGAATTTAAGTAATGAAACATATTAATACCTATTTATTCAAGGTTGGTAAATCACGTAGCTTTTTAACGATATTATGTTCCGTAGCTATATTTGGGAATGTTTTTGCCCAACAAATTTCATTGGAAGAAAGTAAAGAAGCTGCTTTAAAGCATAGTAATGCCATTAAGAACGGTTTGCTGACCATAGAGAAGTCAGAAGCCTTTAAACGTGAAATGGTGGCAAACTATTTTCCTAATGTAGAGGCTAGTGCACTTGGGCTATATGCGCCTAATGATCTCATTGGTCCTATAGACGGTTTTCTTCCCAATGGTATAGATAACTTATATAATGCCAGTGCAACGGCAACCGAAGTAATTTATGCCGGCGGAAAAATTAGAAATTCCAATGCATTGGCAGATATACAATTAGAAACCTCTCAAATTAGGGCGGAACAAGCGGTAGATAGCGTTTTGTTGGTAACCGAAAATAAGTTTTGGCAATTGGTACAAATACAAGAGCAACAAAAAGTGGTAGAGACCAATGAGATTTATCTAGATGAACTTTTAAAGCAACAGCAGGACCTATTGGAAGCGGGTCTTATTGCAAAAAACCAATTGTTACAGGTAAAGGTCAACCGTAGCGAATTGCTTTTAAATAAAAGTAGATTGGAGAATATGCGCAAACTCGCATTGCTGGATTTTTCTCTTTATGTAGGCGTGGCATATTCACCCAACATGAAAGCCGCTGCAGATTTTGATCAAACGTTGGTTCCTGATTTTATGTATACCGAGCCAGATATGGATCTCACTGGTAATAGTAATTATGAACTGCTTGAAAAATCTATAACGGCAAGTAGCCTGCAGACTAAAATGGCAAAAGCAGATATGCTACCTTCTTTGGCGGTAGGGGTGAGTGCCGTGGAATTTGGTGCTTTTGATGATGATTTGGGTAGCCAGTTTACCGGCTTTGCCTTTGGTTCTTTAAGTATCCCCATTTCAGATTGGTGGGGTGGCGGTAAGCAAAGACTTAAGCAAGAAAGAATACAAGAAGAAATAGCCCAGAACAACCGAATGGATGGTATAGACCAATTAAAAGTGGCTATTACCCAAAGTTGGTATGATTTATTGAATGCACACGAGCAAATTCAATATGCATTGGAAAACAAGCAATTGGCAGAAGAAAACTTAAAAGTGAACAGAGACAATTATGATAACGGTTTAAGTAACATAACTGATTTATTAGATGCACAGGCCATGGCGCAGAATGCCCAATCTACATTGATAGACGCCTATACAAATTATGAAAATAAAGAAATCACCTATCTGTACAGAACGGATCAATTGGTAGTTCCAACTTTAGAGAGTTTAAAACAATAACCAAAGCTATAACCTAAACTTTATATTTCAGTAATTTCTAGATTGCCAGCATCAATAAGGAATATCAGGTCCGTATGAAAATGAAACAGATATTTAGAATGTTGACCCTGGCGGTAATGTGGCTAATTGCTATAATGGTATTTGACATAGTGCTGAATATAAAAATTTTTCAAAGTGAAGATTGGCTTGCTTATTTAGAATATACGTTTACCTCAATTTTACCATTTGTGCTGGTTTACTGTTTGTTAATTAGCGCAAGTGATGTTTTTTTGTTACGTAAAATGCTTAGGGATTATCCGTTTGCTAAAGTGGTATTCATAAAAGCCATTTTACAATTTGCGGTGATGTATTTTATACATTTTGTAGGTACATATATAATTTTTGAATTAATGCCACCAAGTTCTAATAAAGCGGTCAATGCACATTATGCCTATTTAGGGTCTTCACTAAATATATTCTATATCATATATTTTTTTGTAGTTAGTTTTCATTTCAGTTTATACGCACAGGTTTCTAGAAAATTTGGTTCTACAAATCTTTATGATATTATCATGGGTACATATTTTAAACCGAAAGAAGCTCAGCGTATTTTTATGTTTTTAGACCTTAATCAGTCTACGACAATAGCTGAAGAAATTGGGCACCTTAAATATAGCAGACTCATACAAGAATGCTTTAGCAAGTTAACCCATCATATTGAAAATTATGATGCTGAGGTGTACCAATATGTTGGGGATGAGGCGGTGCTTACTTGGCAAAAATCTAACAGTATTGCTGCACAACAATGCTTGGACCTATTTAAAGATTTTCAAGATAATTTAGATGCAGCGGCACATGAATTTAAAACTGAGTTTGGTTGGGTACCTAAGTTTAAATCTGGTGTATGTTATGGTACGGTAGCCATTGCTGAGGTAGGGGACTATAAAAGGGATATCGCTTTTCATGGCACCGTTTTAAATACGGGAGCCAGATTATGTCAATTATGCAAAGAAATCAATGAAGATATTCTTTTCTCGAATTCGTTCTTTTCTCTTTTGACCCATGGTGTAGACCGGTTAGATTATATAGGAGACTATATGCTTACAGGAAGAACGTCTAATGAAAAAGTGTATCGCTTATTAAGCTAGTATTCTGCCATACTTTTTATATAAAATATATGTTGACATGAAGTGATGTTAAATTACAGAAGAAAAATCTAACGTAAGAGATTTTATTAGTTTGACAATTTTAAGGTGTCTTTTTAACCGAATACATTAAATCAACAATTTCTTAACCTAAACTTTTGAAAATGAGTATTTTCTATGTTACTTTTATAATAGAATAAAATACTATAAAAATGGCACTGAAAAAACAACTAAAAGGAAAATATACATTAGTCACCTTTACCATAGCGGAGAATGAAGCACCTAGTACGTCTAACGTAATACTTTTGGGCGATTTTAATAATTGGCAGACAAACGATAGTTCTTTTCAAATGGAGAAGAAAGGTGGTAGCTATGAGAAGAGTGTAAAACTGGAAAATGGTAAAAAATATGAATTTAGGTATTTGAGTGATGATAAGGGATGGTTCAATGACCATGCTGCAGACGCATATGTACCTTCTCCATATTTTGGAATAGATAACAGTGTGGTTGATTTAAGTGCTTTACCGGAAAAAAAGAAGACTGTAAAGAAAGTTGCCGCTAAAAAGCCAGTAGCTAAAAAAACGGTTGCCAAAAAGCCTGTAGCGAAGAAAACAACGACCAAGGCCAAAAAAGATGATCTTAAGAAAATTGAAGGTATTGGTCCTAAAATTGCATCAATTTTGACCGATAACGGTTATGGTACTTTCAGTGCGCTTAGTAAGGCATCAGTAAAATCTTTAGAGGAAATTTTAAAAGCTGCTGGGCCTCGTTACACTATGCACAAACCAGGTACATGGCCAAAGCAAGCTAAATTGGCGGCTTCTGGTGACTGGGATAAATTAAAAACATTACAGGATAAATTAGATGGCGGTAAATAATTGCCAGCACTATACATAACAAAAAGCCCTGAGAGTAGATCTTAGGGCTTTTGTTGATTATAGTATTTCTTGCTTACAAGTTATTATTTCATTGCAGTTTGGTAATCTATAATAAATTTATTCATCATGTTTTGTAGTTCTGTTTTGTCTTTTTTGCTCACTTTAATAATATTGAGCCAAGCAGTTCCAATGTCTTTAGGTGCAAAAGATGAAAACTGCTTTTTTACTACCAAGCCTTTTTCTTTAGGATAGAATGTGAGTCCTTTTTTAGTAATTTTTATATTATCGGCATCTATTTTTAGAACAGGAAATGTCAGCTGCATTGCATGCTGAATTTCATTGTAGAAGTAAACGTTGCCTTGTGTAGCATTTATTTTTGCATAGTAATTTCTTTTATCCTCACTATGTTCTTCTATAAAGGCATTTATAGTTTCTACCTGAGTTTGTAATTCTTGGGCGTTACCGCTTTTAACAAATACAATAATTAGGAGGAGTGTAATAATTATTTTTTTAAGCATGATAATTTTGTTTTGAGCTTAAATAACGTATAACATGAACTAATATTGGCTGTTGGTTTTTTGTTTCCCTAAGAAATGAAAGCTTTTGTTCCAATATTTAATTTGATTTAATCACCATTATTAAATTGCTGTAGCGCATCTTGTTGAAATGCCCATATCTCAGAAATTGGTACAATTTTTCTTTTCAAGTCATCTATGTTCTTATGTTTTGTCCATAAAAAAGGATAAAATGAGATACCCTGATTTCCATTTATTTTGGCTATTTGCTTTTTCCAACCGGTCCATCGAGTATTGGAATAGAACAGAGATAAATCACTGGTAAATGTCCACCATAAAAAATCAGAATAACCTACCTCCATAGGTTCCCATTCTAAGGCATCTGGCGCGAAATAATATACATTGCCTAAATCATCGCCTAATGCACCACCATTTATTGCGAAAAATCCGCCGACTACATCATCGGCAACTAAGAATATAGCTGGTTTATCTCCATATTCCTTAAATGTTTTTCCTTTGTTCCACTCAGGTAAAGTTCTATTCAGCTTTTGGTTGCCAGAACCTAAAATTCTAATCCATCCATGGTCGATTAAAAGTCCGCCAGTTTCATAAATTATAGCTCCCATGGGAGAGCGAGTAGATACTTGAGTTTGATACAGTGCATTATCAGCTTCTTTCTTGTTTTTGGGTAGAACTTCAATTTTGTTGGTTGCATCATTTATCCATTCAGTAACTAATGCCCAGCCAGATTCATCAATATTTATTAATTCATTTATTGTTTTCATTCTGATTAGTGCAGATTAATTTATTCAAATGACTGATTTTTAATACGACTATTTACTCTTAAAATAGACTACTTCTTTTTCTTAAATAAAAATTTATTTATACGGTTTAATATGCTACCCAGAAAATTCCAGAATCTATGTAGAATTCCTTCAAAAAGTACGTCAACGAAAAAACTAACAATAACATCAAAAATCATCTTGTGAACTTATTATTTTAAAAGTAGTCTTTAATTAATAGGGCAGTACTCCTTTATTATTTTGTTACCGCCCAATCTTGCCCTTCATATTCAGCCCAAGAGCAGTCTGAAGGTTCTTCTAATACACTTTTTACCATTTCAATGAGTTTGGGGTCTTCATCTTTAAAAATAGATTCTCCGCCCATTATTAAAGCCCTACTTAGTTCGTCGTTCATTTTGTCTGTATTCTTGGTCAGGTAGTTTAATTGACCTAACCTAAGATGTAAAAACGGGTTGCCAATGGTATCCTTAAATTGCATTACAAAATTGAAATTTTCAAAAGCCTCGTCTTTCATACTTGCTGCAAAATATACTTCTGCTATATGTACAATAATATATCTACCCGCCTTGGTTCTTTTTTGATCATCGGTAAGAGATTCATATATTTTTAAAAGTTCATTGGTCTTAGTTTCAGCATCTTTTTCATTGTTAAGCACAATTGAATCTATTTCTAACATACGAGTTTCAATAGATTTTGGTACGTTTATGTATTTCTTGACTTTTTGTACATCTACCTTTTTATTCAATGCAAGTTGATTAAACTGTTGTTTACTATTATTTTTCTTGAATAAATTGAATAATCCCATATGTTATATTTTAAATATTGATCAAAGGTTTGTTGGGTCTCTAAAAATCAGGAAATTTTTCGGCTTTTGTTATATTCCAGTCCTCTTTTATAATGCTGTAATACACATCATTTCTACTGTCGCCATTGGGCGTTATGTAATTGTTTCTAAATAGACCTTCTTTTTTTGCTCCTAACTTTTCAATGGCTCTTTGTGATCTTAGGTTGTCTTCATCAGCACTGAATTGTATTCTTCTAAATCCGATACTTTCAAATCCGAATTTTAGCAATTCATACTTGCAAGCATGGTTAAGTCCTGTGCCTTGAAATTGAGTACCATACCAAGTCCATCCAATTTCACATTTTTGACTTGTTGTATTAAGGTAGCCATATCTGGTACTTCCGGCTACTTGATCTGTTCGTTTATCTATAATAAGAAACGGGTAGCATACGCCCATATCTTGGTCGTTCAGAGTATTTTTTATATAATTTTCAAATTCGAGCTCGTTATTCATGGTCATACCCATATAAGTCCAAATATCTGTATCAAAAATTATGTTTTTTAATTCTTTGTTCCTCTTGCTTTTAAAAGGAAGTAAAAGCACTCTGTCATTTTCTAATTGTAAAGTAGTGTTTAAAAGTTCTATGTTCATACTCAATGCATTTTTGTATGTAAGCTGACAATTTAGCCTGTGTAAATGCTATAAAGACTAATTGTAGGCACTAAAAAAATAGATATCCTCAAAGATTATTTTACAAATATCAAAAACTTAATTTATTAGAAAAGATCAACAACTTTTGAGTTCAATGTGATAGATAAAAGTCAATACTCTAAAGCCCCATAAAGTCATAGTTTGTACTGCTTTTATTTTATCATTTTCATCATGCACAACAAGTTTATCTTTAAATGATTTTATATGCTTGGTCCATAAACTACCAGTGGTATCTTCCAGTAAAAAATAAAATCCACTTTCTCCAATTCTTTTTCCTAGCGATTGTAAAACTAATTCACCGTTACTGCCTACACTTGGCTCTAGAATAACGGTTGCATTTCCGTTTGGCAATGGAAACATCGCCTTAATACAGCTTTTTCCATTTGGTATTATACAAGTTTCGTATACCCCGGAATACACTACTTGATTGCTTTTTGCAAATGTTCTTAACCAAACTGTTCTTTTTAAATCTTTGCTTTTTTTGTCTACTAAGTGGATAATGTCACTTTTTAAATTTTTGGCATCTGTATTGTTTTTCATGGGAAGATTTAATTGTTCAATTCTATTGCTGAACAATATTTTTAGCAAAAAACCAAAAGCTTTGAAAAAAGGATTCCATTTTACGGTAAGGTCAAAATCGTAGTTACTTGTATTTTCATAAAAATCTATTACGTTTTTAGATAAACGCTCCAGTTCTTGTGATATAAGCCCTAGTTGGTCAATAGATTGTATAAGTCCCTTGTTAATTTGGTTTGATTCTATTTCCAATTGCTCCCTAACAGCTAATTGCTGAATGAATTTTTGACCAATACCTTTTGTGTTTCCAAACGGACCAACTAACCATTCATAGTCTTTGCGAATTATTTTTTTACCAAAAAGTATAACCCATTGCTGCGTTATCCAATCTTGAAAATTTTGTTTTAATGAAGCTATTTCCATCAAGTTGTATGCATTTCAAAGTATGGAATATAGGTGTCTTTTTCCTGCCATGTACCAAATTCTGAAATGGGCTTAAACCTTAAAGTTACAAACTCCAAATGAAAACTTTTTCTCTCTCTTTCTTTCATGGCATTTGCATGTCTTTTGGGTTGAGCCATTTTACTATGACCGTGGACCATATTGGTCATTTCTTTTTCTGTTTTCCAGATAGAGAAAGTTGAAATGGTATTGGGAAATTTAAATGATGCCATTGATAATAGGGTGCCGTTGTGATCACGGACCAATTTTTCAACAGGTCTGCCCCAACGTAAGAACCTGGGAATTGCCCATGGTTTCATTCGTGCTATGGTCACGGCAACTACTGGTGAGGAAGCTAATTCTAATGTTGCCTTATGTTCCGGTATTTTGAATTTACTGGTTTTTCCCCATTGTCGCATAAATGCCAGTCGTACATGCCAACCATTGTTTAGTTGAGCACCAAATTTCTCTTTTTGCAAATAGTCATCAAGTGCTTTTTCATTTTCCCATTGTGCAAATACTGCCATCTGTCTTGTTAAAAATCTTGATGGGGAAAAGATAGGGGCACCTAATTTCATCGCTGTCATATACTCAGCATGTACAAGACCAGGTGTTTCTTTGTCTAGAGGGTTTACAAACAAACTTTTCACTGCATATGAAATTGATATTTCTACGAGGTGATAAGTAAATATATTCATAAACGTATTTGTGGAATTTGACCTTACTAAGAGTACTAAAATACGAAGAAGGTTTAATTATCTTTTATTGTATGAGATTATCTTTTTTCAGGTAACGGGTGGCACTTAATGTGATGCTAAATAAGAATTTAGAGGTAGCTTTAGTTCTTTAGATATAATGTTTTGTATTTAATGAGTTAAAATAAGAGGGTATTGTAAATGCTTAGTTGATTAAAAGTGCTTATTCCGTGAAAATAACATAAGTTCCTGTTTCAGTATTCAATTCAAATTCGGAATTGAGGACCATGATTTCATTGTAATTCGTATAAGAACAACAGTCTTCTATTTTTCTTTCAGCATCTACATAAAAGTCAAAAATGTGATTATCGGCTATACGAATCTTTAAATTTACCGTTTCTGTTTCCCAGCCAATTGAATTTATATGAATTATGTTGATGTCATTTTCCGAAATAAAGGAAAAATCTATAGGTTCATCATTATTCAAGTTATCGGTTATTATAATTTCATTGGAGTTAAACGTCCCATTTGTGAATAAATTTTCTCCGCTTGTTTTGTCAACAATTTCAAAACTGAAACTTTGGGGTGGAGTAAAACATTCTCCACAATTGTCGTCATTACAACTTTGGAAAATTATTAGGATAATACGAGTTTCAATTTAAGTATTCTCATTTCCTTGTTATTATAACTTATGATCATACAGATGCCGGTGGCCATGCCCAAAGCACGGACCACATATAGGATGCGGAGCAAGTTATATATGGTGTTGAAGTATTGACAACCAAGCATTATGCTGGAAAGGGTTGCCAACAATCCAACACCCCAAAATCAACATTATGGACCAATAAAAAATAAAATATTAACTTTAGAGAACTGGACTAGGGCTTTTCATAGGATACATTGTTGTAAAACGTTTTTCATCCAATTTGCCACCATTTCCTTTTTTTGCTTTTAATCAATCGCTTTGTCGGGAAAGTTTTGGTTTTACCGTTCGTTTTTTCAAATTCCATTTGTCTTAATATTGAAGAGCTTACAAAATCCCAATTTGATGTATATCCAAATCCAATTTCAGATTTTTTAGGGTTGTATTTTTTTTGGATTTCAAATTTACCAATGGATTCGTAAATATCGTTTTTAAAATTGTCAGGTAAATACCAAGACCAAGCTGTGCTCTTTTGCCAATCTCCAAAGTCATTAATTAAGATTTCACTTTTTTCAACATCTTCTAATGTTGGTTTTGTTGATTGATTTAACCTTGTAGTTACAATTAAATTATATCCATATCCAGTCTCTAAATCTGAACTCAAAACTATTGCACTTCCATAGTTTCCATTAGCCAATTTAAAAACAAGGCAAGTTCCAGTTTCAAAAACCGGTTGTTTGTTTTTCTTTCTTTTTCGTGCTTTTGGTTTTGCTTTTTCTGTTTCTAATTTTGCTAAAAACTTATCAAGGACAACTTTTCTTTTTTTTATGTCCGATTCACTTGCATCAAGTTCTTTCCATAATTTTAAATCAGATTCACTTTTTACGATTCCACGAATTTTTTCCAAAATTTCATTCGGTAAACTTTTTGTTTCCCAGAGAGCCAAAGCCAAAGCAAACCAAAAATCATTTGTTCCGTTTGGGTTTTCAGAAATCAGTTCGTTTTTGATTTCTTTAGGCTCTTTTCCTTCGTTGTATAAATCAAAATAATCAGCATAAGTATCTGCTGAAGTGTCATTACTTTTTATAGCTGTTCCCCAAGTTCCCAATTCAGTTCTTGATTTTTTTTTAAATGTTTTACAACGGTTGGGCTAAGGTTCGTTGCTGTGATTTGTCCGAAGGACAATCCAGCCGAACCTAAAGATAGCTTTTTTGCGCGTGATTTCCGTTTAGGAAATCCGCAAGCAATGAATTTTAGCCATTGTTGTCATTAGTTTTATTGCGCTAAAACTCCTATTGATATGTTAGTCCCAAAGACCTTTCCATAATCGTTTTGAGTTTCAACGAATCCACTAAAGAAGTTTTTTTCTTCGGTCAATTTGCGTTCAAGGATGAAAGCTCCATTTTCCATTTGAAGAGTGTCCTTGTATTTAGTCCCTTTTTCTTGGGATTCATTAAACATAACTCTGCTTTTTCCATCATCATTATATGCGATAAATACAATTTCGTTTCTGGATATTGAATTGAACTTATCCGTATTCTTATAGCTAGGAATTGTTCTTACTGCAACATTATCGAACACATACTTTTCCTTTATTCCATTCACAATGTTCACGAGCGAATCATTCCGTTTTTTTAATCCCTCGATTTCCGTCTCTAACTTTGCTGTCCGTTCGTTATTTTGACAGTTAATAAAAAGTAACGGCAAAACGATAATAGCGATTAGTTTTTTCATTTTTTATAAATTAATGACAACGGACTTGTGTATGGAACGTAGCGTGCAAAAAGACACTAACTTTTCGGATTAACACAGAGTCGAATTTTTATATTTTGTTTTAATTTATCTCTTTTTAAAAGCCAAATTAAAAATTTGGCGGACTTTGAAAATAAGCATTTACCTTTTGGTTTAGCACTTGTTAGCTATGTTTTATACACGTCTTAAGTTTGATTCTCAGTAAATTGTTGATATAACTAGAAAGAACAAAAGAGAGAATTAAGGTTACTATATACGGTGAAGCTTTAGACTTCGACAACATTGATAATCCTCTCTCTTTTACTACTTAGATCACGTTCAGTTCTGTGAGACCTTAGATCTCGTTTTCAAGTTGTTGTGAGCAGAAGTAGCCGGTTCTTTCGTAAAACATATCTTATGAATAAATATAAAGAAACTTTTGGAGTCGACATCAGTAAAGATGTCTTTGATGTACATGGTAGTAACAAAGGTCACGACCAGTATAAGAACGATGAAACTGGATTTAAGAAATTCCTTAAGGAACTGCCCAAATGTTCATTGGTCGTTATGGAAGCTACCGGTTATTATCATTATAGACTTGCCCAGTTTCTTTACAAAAATGGGGTAATAGTTTCAGTAGTAAACCCATTATCCGTAAAACGTTTCATTCAAATGAAACTGGCTAAAGTAAAAACGGATAAGAGCGATGCCAAGGCTATATGTGAATATGCACTGGTCAACGAGGTACCTATTTACAATGCCTTGACGGATATCCAGAGCGAATGCTTACAGTTGTTCCGGTTATTGGATATCTATTTAAAACAACGTACCGCGACCAAGAACAAGATACACGGAGAAGCTGTTCTGGGCATACCTTCAAAGTTTGTTTATCGTTCCTTGATACGTAATAAGAAACTGCTCAATAAAGAGGTAGCCGCTATCGAATCAAAGATTCTGTCATTGGTAAAAGAGGACCAACAGGAGCAATTGACTTTATTGATGTCAATACCCGGTATAGGTCAAAAGACTGCATTGTTCCTAATAGTGGTCACCGATGGGTTCAATAAGTTCGAAAATGCGGCACAGCTTTGTAGCTATGTAGGTATAACCCCAACGATACGGGAATCGGGGAGCAGTGTGAGAGGTCGTGCGCGAATAAGTAAGGTCGGCAATAGAAAACTTCGCAACCTATTATTTCTATGTTCTTTTAACGCTTGTAAGCACAATAGGGCATGCAGAGAGGTTTATGAGCGGATCGTGAACAGGGGAAAGAGCAAGAAACTGGCACTGATAGCCGTTGCCAACAAACTTTTAAAGCAGTCTTTTGCCATTGCAAAATCTGGCAGGCCATATGATGAAACTTACGTTTCAATATTGCCTAGATAAATAGAAGCTAGATCGAATAAAAAAAGCTCAAAGAATCAAGTTATTGAATCTATGAGCCTGAAATAATATTGTCTCGGATTAAAGAAGAATTTGTTTGTTTTTTATCTCAGTTCTTTGTT